>JBIIAS010000017.1:0-15200 GCA_044239795.1 Candidatus Nanopelagicales bacterium
GGTCATCTGGCTATTGTCCTGCCTGCCTTGGTAGTTATGCGACACACCCCGCAATAACCCCGATTTTATTGGTTTTTCCGCGAAACTAGAGGGGCATAAGCAATAGAAAAGGTGGCCATGAAAGAGTTAATTTTTGTCGGGCGCTCCGAAGACAACCTCGAACTTATCTTCATGGACGAAGACGGTGGCGAATTCGCGGTAGCCGTTGACGATCACATCCGCCGCAGCATTAATACCAATGACACTGCAACCGTTACCACAACAGATTCCGGCATCTCCCCTCGTGACATTCAAACTCGAATTCGTCGCGGCGAAACTACTGAAGCTATAGCTGCTGAAGCTGGCGTGGATACCGATCGCATTGAACGTTACGCCGGACCAGTTTTAGCCGAGCGTTCTTACATGGCAAAACGAGCAGCCGAAACTCTAGTCCGTCGCCCACATGGCGAAGTTATTCTTGGCGAATTAGCAACAGGGCAACTTGCAAACCGTGGCATTGATACTTTGACACTTGTTTGGGATTCATACCGACGTGATGACGCACGTTGGACAGTAACGGTTTCATGGGCCAGCGGCAGCGGTGGCGGAATCGCAAGTTGGATTTTTGATCCGTTAGCGAAAAGTATTGTTGCTCTGGATGACGAAGCACGCTGGCTATTCGATGAAGCTACTGGGGCAAATGCTGCTGCGACTAAGACTGAAGAGCCAAAGCCTCGCCTAGTTGGACTTCCAACGGTTTCTGAACCAGAAGCCGAAGAACTAGAGCCACCTGCATGGGCTGGTCCAGGTCACCCAACAATGCCGGTGCCAATGCCCGTTGCAAGCACTCCAGCTCCTGCTGCAGTTCCAGCACCGGTTGCAGCAGTTGATGATTCACCCTCATGGGATGACATCTTGTTCGGCCATCGTCCGAATGACCAATAAGAATTCTTTTCCTACCGTTAGCAAGGAAATCGTTTAACTATGGCTAAAACCACACCATCGAAACCTGCACACAATGCCGGAAAGATCGTTGACATCGATGTTGCAAACGAAATGCAAGATTCGTTTTTGGAATACGCCTATTCAGTTATCTATTCTCGCGCTCTTCCAGATGCTCGCGATGGGCTAAAGCCGGTACAACGTCGAATTCTGCACACCATGTCTTCAATGGGATTGCGCTCAGACAAGGGGCACGTGAAGAGCGCCCGAGTTGTTGGTGAAGTAATGGGCAAGCTTCATCCGCATGGTGACAGTGCAATCTATGACGCTCTTGTTCGTATGGCCCAGTCTTGGTCGCTCCGACTTCCCTTTGTTGATGGGCACGGTAACTTTGGTTCTCTTGATGAAGGCCCAGCTGCATACCGTTACACCGAGGCTCGTCTGGCAAGTCCAGCTAGTGCGATGGTGGATTCATTGGACGAAGACACTGTTGACTTCACGCCTAACTACGACGGTCGCGAACTTGAACCAACAGTCTTACCTTCTGCTATTCCAAACCTGTTAGTTAATGGTGCCTCCGGCATTGCTGTAGGTATGGCAACAAACATGCCACCACATAACTTGCGTGAAGTTGTGGCTGCTGCCTCTCACCTACTGGCTCACCCAAAGGCAACGCTTGATGAATTGATGACTTTTGTTCCAGGCCCTGATCTGCCAACTGGTGGCATCATCTATGGCTTGGATGGAATTCGAGAAGCTTATGAAGGCGGCAAAGGCAGCTTTAAAGTTCGAGCCAAAGTAGACATCGAACAAATCTCGCCTCGTCGCCAAGGCATCATTGTTCGCGAACTTCCCTACCAAGTTGGTCCAGAGCGCGTAATTGAACGCATCAAGGAACTTGTTACCAACAAGAAATTGCAAGGTATCTCAGATGTAATCGATTTAACGGATTACGAATCAGGTCTCGAACTAGTAATCGAAATCAAAAATGGTTTTCATCCTGAAGCAGTTCTTGAGCAGCTTTACAAGCTAACTCCTCTTGAAGATGCTTTCCACATCAACAATGTTGCTCTTGTTAATGGCCAGCCGGTAACTCTTGGTCTAAAGCCACTGCTTCAAGTTTTCATTGATCACCGAATACAAGTTGTTCGTCGCCGCAGTGAATTCCGTCGGACAAAAGCAAATGATCGTTTGCACTTAGTTGACGGTTTGTTAGTTGCAATTCTTGACATTGATGAAGTGATCGCTGTAATTCGTGGCAGCGACGATACGGCTGCTGCCCGCGAACGCTTAATGAGCGTGTTCGACTTGAGCGAGATACAAACAAATTACATTTTGGAAATGCCACTTCGCCGCTTAACAAAGTTCTCTCGCTTGGAACTTGAGAAAGAGCAAGATGAATTGCGCGGCATCATTGCTGACTTAACCGACATCTTGGAAAACGATAAGCGCCTTCGGAAAGTCGTTGGTCAAGAACTAACAGACGTTGCCAATCAATATGGTGATGATCGCCGATCCCAATTGCTATCTGACGATGGAATCATCTCTGCTGCTCTGCCAGTCCCATTAGAAGTAACAGATGACCCCTGCTTTGTATTGATGTCAGCTACGGGATTACTAGCTCGAACAACTGGCGACGTTCCTCTGGAGTTTGCCAAGAAGCGAACAAGTCACGACACAATTCGTTCCATAGTTAGAACTACTGCACGTGGCGACGTCGGAATCGTTACTAGCTTTGGTCGCGTAATCCGTCAGTCAGTTGTTAACTTGCCAGCACTAGCTGAAGGCGCCGCACTTTCAGTGGCCGGTGGCGCAGCGTTAAAGGAATTCTTAACTCTCAACAAGGGCGAAACTGCACTTGCCTTGATGGCTTTAGATCAACCTGAGTCCACACTCTTCTTAACAACAGCATTTGGAACGGTGAAGCGCGTAGTCAACGACATCCCGGCATCTGCGGGTGACTGGAATGTAATTCGCCTCGAAGAAGGTGATTACCTAGTTGGTGCAATTCAGTGTGAAGACGAAAGTGGCGAAGTTGTTCTGATAACCAGCGATGCACAACTTCTTCACTTCGACGCTTCCCTAGTTCGGGCCACTGGTCGTCCGGCTGCTGGCGTTGTTGGTATCCGACTTTATGAAGGTGCTGAAGTTATCTTTGGCTCAGTAGTTGACGCCCATGATGAATGCTTGGTTGCCACTGTCGGTGGTGAAGCTGGCGCACTTCCTGGCACTGCTGCGCACACCATGAAACTAACTCCACTTACCGAGTTCCCAGGCAAGGGCCGAGCAACTAGCGGAGTTCGCTGTCATAAATTCCTTTCCGGTGAGGACATACTTGTTGCAGCTACGGCTGGCAATGGGCCGGTTCATGCCTGTGGTTCAACTGGTGCAGCAGTAGACGTTCCGGATAAGAACGGTAAGCGCGATAGCACTGGAACCAAGTTACGTAAGCCAGTAGCTGCTGTTTGCGCTGCGCCATAACCATAGGCTTTTTTGGCACGGCTGTTAAGCAAGCTGCTACGCCGAATGTCCTTAAACTACTTTCAAAGATAAACTCGGTCTCATGAGTGATGTCCTAGTTATTGGTGCTGGTCCTGCAGGTTTATATGCGGCTTATTACGCTGGTTTTAGGGGGTTTTCGGTAACCGTTCTTGATGTCTTAACCGAACCTGGTGGCCAAATCACCGCCATGTATCCAGAAAAAGAAATCTTTGACATTGCGGGCTTTCCTGCCGTTAAGGGTCGTGATTTAGTCGACGGCCTAATGAAGCAGGCTGGCGCTTTCAACCCAACATTTGTTTTAGGCGAACGTGCTGAAGAATTGGAAACTAGCGAAGCAGGCCCAGTTCGAGTTGTAACTGACAAAGGCACTGTGATTGAAGCCAAGGTTGCAATCATCACAGGCGGTATTGGATCATTTACTCCTCGTGAACTACCTGCTGGCAACGAATACGTTGGCAAGGGTTTGGTTTACTTCGTTCCAAAACTTGATGTGCATGCTGGTAAAGACGTGGTGATTATCGGTGGTGGCGATTCAGCTTTTGACTGGGCATATTCATTAGCGCCGATTGCAAAGTCAGTCACTCTGGTGCACCGCCGCGATACTTTCCGCGCTCACGCTGCAACCGTTGATCAAGTTCGCGCCATGGGCGTTGAGTTGATCATCAACTCTGAAGTTGAAAGCGTTGCGGGCGACGACTGGATTGAATCAGTCACCATCAATAACAAAGAAGGCGAATCACGCACGCTGCCAGCACAAACTTTGGTTGCAGCTCTCGGTTTTATTGCAAACATCGGACCAATTGCTAACTGGGGCATCGAACTTGAAAAGCGTCGCATCTTGGTAGACACCACAATGAAGACCAACTTGCCGCGTATTTACTCTGCTGGAGACATCACAACTTACGTAGGCAAGGTGCCGTTGATCTCAGTTGGTTTCGGTGAAGCGGGCTTAGCAGTTAACAACTCGGTGCCATACATCGATGAACATCAAGGCGTATTTCCTGGTCACTCCAGCGGTGGCGGCGAATAACCCATGCCAAATCAGCCGTTTCCAAAAGATGTCTTTAGTGACGTCTTGGCTGCCAACGCTTCGTACTCCTTGGACTTTGAGAGCTCGCACCTAACTGGCAAAGCTGCTCAAGGTCTAGCGATCATTACCTGCATGGATTCTCGGATCAGCCCACTTTCCATCGTTGGCATGGAACCAGGTGATGTAAAGATCCTGCGTAACGCAGGCGCTCGAGTAACTGATGACGTATTGCGAACTTTAGTACTGGCAACCTACTTGCTTGGGGTACATCGAGTTCTAGTTATGCCGCATACGGATTGCCGAATGGCAAGTGCCACAGAATCTGAGATTCATCAAACCATTCTGCAAGATTTTGGAGTTGATACCCGAAGCGTTGAATTCCGCACCGTAACCGATCCAATTGAGGCCCTACAGATCGACGTAAAGCGAATTCGCACTCACCCATTCTTGGTTGCAAACAACGTGACCGTTGGTGGCGCAGTCTTTGACGTAAACACCGGTAAACTTCAAACGTACGACTTCTAGTTAGGAACTGACATGCCATTTATCACTGTGCAATTAATTGAAGGCCGTAGCGTTGAGCAAAAGCATGCATTGATCAAAGAGATCTCTGAGGCTGCTATCCGAGTGCTAGATGCTGACCCAGATGAGGTGGGAATCGTCATCAACGAAGTAACGGCAGATGACTGGGGCGTCGGTGGCGTACCGGTAGCAGTAAGTCGCGCTAAAAAGTCTTAAACATCAATCTTGGTGCGATCAAGCTTTGCCGCACCATCAATAATGAAGTCTTTACGCGGGGCCACTTCACTTCCCATGAGCAACTCAAAAACATTTTCCGCTGATTTCGCGTCACTAACTGTGATGCGACGAAGTGTGCGCTTTTCTGGATCCATTGTGGTTTCGCGCAACTGTACGGCATCCATCTCGCCCAAACCTTTGTAGCGCTGAATAGGTTCTTTCCAGCGACGACCCTGCTTGGTTAAGTCTTTAACTGTGGCAGCCATCTCAGCATCGCTGTAGGTGTAGATAACTTCCCCAGGCTTCTTTGAGGCGCCAATCACTTCGATTCGGTGCAACGGTGGCACAGCTGCATAAATCCGACCAGCTTCAAGCAGTGGCGTTAGGTAGCGCTGGAACAGTGTTAACAAAAGCGTGCGAATGTGTGCGCCGTCAACGTCAGCATCAGCCAAGATGATGATTTTATTGTAACGCACTGATTCCATATCGAAAGAGCGACCAGAACCTGCTCCGATTACCTGCAGGATTGATGCACATTCATTGTTCTTGAGCATGTCAGCCAGTGAGGCTTTTTGAACATTAAGGATCTTGCCTCGAATAGGTAGCAAAGCTTGGAACTCACTGTTACGTGCTGACTTAGCTGTACCAAGTGCGCTGTCACCTTCGACGATAAACAGCTCGGTGCGATCGTTATCTTCGCTACGGCAGTCTTTAAGTTTTGCTGGCAAAGTTGACGACTCAAGCGCAGTCTTTCGGCGCTGAGTATCGCGATGCTGTCGTGCAGCCAAACGGGCGCGAGATGCGTTAGCAATCTTGTCTAAGACAATTCGAGTAGCAGGCTTAGCACCGCGTGGTGGACTGGTAAACCAATTGGAAAGTTCATTGCTCACAACTGTGTTCACGATCTTGGCAGCAGCTGGTGTACCAAGGATTTCTTTAGTCTGACCTTCGAACTGTGGTTCAGCCAAACGCACGGTGACCACTGCGGTTAAACCTTCTTGCACATCTTCTTTCGATACTGAATCTTCCCCAGCCTTAAGCAATCGCTGAGCTTTAAGCTGATCGTTAACCACCTTGACGATGGCACGATCAAAACCAGTCACGTGAGTTCCGCCCTTAGGAGTAGAAATGATGTTCACGTATGACTGCAATGTGGCGTCGTAAGTGTTATTCCAAAGCAATGCGATGTCTACGCCAAGTTCGCGCTCAACTGATTGTGGTGTCATGTGACCCTGATCATCGAGTACTGGAACAGTCTCGGTGAACTTGCCAGAACCCTTTAGTCGAATCACTGGTGATACTGCTTCGCCTGTTGTTAAGAATTCACAGAACTCGGAAATGCCACCCACGTGCACGAACTCAGTTGTGTTCTCGCTCTTTAATCGATTGTCGGTGACAACGATTGTCAGACCAGGAACCAAGAATGAAGTTTGACGCGCACGCGCATGAATCTCGGTTAGATCAAAAGCAGCATCAGGCGTAAAGATTTGTGCATCTGCCCAAAACTTAATTCGAGTTCCAGTTGCAGTCTTCTTGGCAGGTTTGCCTGCCTTCTTAAGGCCACCTTGTTTGGTGAATTTACCGGTTTCATCCTTGCCAACGAATACGCCAGGTGCGCCACGACTAAAACTCATTACGTGGGTATTTCCGGAGCGATCTACTTCGACATCCATTCGACTAGAAAGCGCATTAACGACCGATGCTCCGACACCATGCAGACCACCAGACGCGGTGTACGAGCCACCACCGAACTTGCCACCAGCATGAAGCTTCGTCATGACGACTTCGACACCCGTTAGCTTGGTTTTCGGCTCTACATCGACTGGAATGCCGCGACCATTGTCGCGAACTTCAGCGATTTGGTCAGAGTGCAGAGTTACTTCAATTCGAGTGCAATGGCCGCCAAGCGCCTCGTCTACCGAGTTATCGATGATCTCCCACAGACAGTGCATCAAGCCTCGGGAGTCTGTGGAACCGATGTACATGCCAGGACGCTTACGCACGGCATCAAGGCCTTCTAGGACCGATAGATCAGATGCGTTGTAATCACCCGCAACTGCTGCGGTCTTTTTGGCTGCCATAACCCTTTAAGAATAGGCATTTTTCAGCACTTTACTGGACTGCCACGCCGCTTTGCTGCTATTCGTAAGTGCGTTTGTGAATTCAACATCTGAGCAACTAAAGACCATTGCAAATACGCCAGTAGTGAACCAGGTCTCAGGTTGATAGCTTTCGGCGTGTTAGGACGCGAAGTCTCTGAAATGATTACACAATAGTCAGAACACGCAAAACGATTAAAAGGAAATGGTGCAAGGATGACTTCAACAATCACTCGTACTCCACTTACTGCTGCTGATCGTTGTGACCGCTGCGCTGCACAAGCGTTAGTGCGCGTGTTCCTAGAAGGCGGATCTGCCCTTCAGTTCTGTGGACATCACTTCAAAGAGCACGAGGTACGTCTACGAGCCGTAGCTGTTGATGTTCAAGACGAAACTCACCAGCTAGATAACGCTTAGTCTCGTTACGAATTTGAAGGCGACGGCGACGTTGCTGGGGCTGCTGCCGGAGTAAAGCTGACATCTCCATTGGTTGTAATCAATTCCACCCAGGTCTTGCCTGGTGCTGGATGGACTACATTTCCTGCTGCATCAGTCAATGTCATTTGGGCAACGTCATCTGCCTTTGTCCAGGTTATTTCGGTCAGAGTATCGCCAATGATTAGATATCCGGTACCCGTGCCAGTTACGACTGATCGAGGTACGTAACCGCCAGTTGAGCCCTTGTATCCAGCATCTGTTTCAGTAACGCGAAGCACGATCAAACTTGTTGCAGACAACTGCTTGCCGCTAATTGCCATGTGAGGCTGCTTGCCATCATCGCGCAACCAAAGACTCGTGGCTGCATCCCATGTCCAATTAGGTTTTGTGGCCGGGCTGAACTCAACCGCAATCTTCGTGATGGCTGTTCCTGAAGGCGCAGTTTCTGTTGTCGGCTTCACAAAGAATCCGTCAGTCTTTGATACCGCTGCTTTATTGCTATCAATCAATTCCTGCGGGTAAATGAACAGGTTGTGAGGAGGGCGGTGGTAATCAGTACGGTGCATTCCCGGGGCACCCTCAGTTGAGATGATGACACTTGCAGGAATCACTTGCGAGAAGTGATTCAAAGTAGCTCGAGCTGCACCTGAGAATACAAAATAATCAGCGATTGGTGAGACCAAGCTGGCATCGACATGTCGACCGCTACGTATTGGACCAGCCTCTTCTGGAATTTCAGACTGGAAAATCGATACGAATCGGGTCATTCCACCTTCAACCAATTCTTCGAATACTAAATCAGCCATATCTAGGGCGTACTGTGGTCGCACAGTTGGATCATTCTCAATTTTGATTGCGAGCACTGGCTTTTCAGCTGCATCGGCTGGTCCAGGAAGTTGTGTAAATGGCCATAAAGTTGCTGGGCCTTGGGTGGCTTCTGGGGTTGGACTTGTTGTTGCTGCTTCTTCACTGCCTCTAGAGCAAGATGTGACGAGGAGTGAAATCGCTGCAACAACTGCTGCGCTACGGACAATTTTCTTCATAGCAAACCACCAAAAATAGACTCTTTTACTTCTCAACCTTGCCTGAAAATCCTTGTTTTACTGGTCTGCGACACGCAAAAAGGGACAAGCGCCTGGCTAATCCCTTTTTGTAACTGAAAAATTCAGCAAGTTTTCTTAATCTAAGTAATCGCGCAGCACCTGTGAGCGTGATGGGTGACGAAGTTTAGACATGGTCTTGGATTCGATCTGACGAATACGCTCGCGGGTTACCCCGTAAACCTTTCCGATTTCATCCAAAGTCTTTGGCTGACCATCGGTAAGACCAAAGCGCATCTTGACCACACCAGATTCACGATCTGACAAAGTATCAAGCACTGAGTCCAGCTGTTCTTGTAGCAAAGTGAACGACACTGCATCGGCAGGAACAATTGCCTCAGAGTCTTCGATCAAGTCACCAAATTCGCTATCGCCTTCTTCACCAAGTGGGGTGTGCAATGAAATTGGTTCGCGACCATACTTCTGAACTTCAACAACTTTTTCCGGTGTCATGTCTAGTTCGCGAGCTAGTTCTTCAGGCGTCGGTTCGCGTCCTAAGTCTTGAAGCATTTGGCGCTGAACTCGTGCCAGCTTGTTAATGACTTCAACCATGTGAACTGGGATACGAATTGTGCGTGCCTGGTCAGCCATTGCACGAGTAATCGCTTGGCGAATCCACCAAGTCGCATAAGTCGAGAACTTGTAACCCTTGGTGTAGTCAAACTTCTCGACGGCACGAATCAAGCCGAGGTTTCCTTCTTGAATCAAGTCCAAGAACAACATGCCACGGCCGGTGTAACGCTTTGCAAGAGAAACAACCAAACGAAGGTTTGCTTCGAGCAAGTGATTCTTGGCACGCTGACCATCTTCAGCGATCCACTCGTAATCGCCCTGACGACGATCCTTAAATGGTCCACGAGTAGCAAGTAGTTCTTCGGCAAACAAACCAGCTTCGATGCGCTTTGCCAGATCAACTTCTTCTTCCGCGTTAAGCAGTGGAACTTTACCGATTTGCTTCAGGTAGTCCTTAACTGGATCTGCGGTAGCACCTGCAGTAATAACCTGTTGAACTGGTTCGTCAGTGTCATCAACATCGGAAATAACTAAGTTGTCGCTGTCGGCGGAAATTGCAGGCTTGGCATCTTCTTCGTCTGCGATGTCAGCAAGGTCTGCAACGAGTTCAGTTTCCAGATCAACTTCAAGGACAGCGGCTGCGGCTAGTTCAACATCGTCGATTACTACTTCAACGTCTAAATCAATAACTTCGTCATCTAACTCGATGTCATCGCCCTTGATTGCCTTTGCAGACTTCTTGGCACCTTTAACTGGTGCAACTGGAGCGGACTTTTTTGCAGAAGGTTTAACTGCTGGCTTAGCTGCAGTTTTTGCTGGTGCTTTGGCAGCAGACTTTTTAGCTGGAACAGAATTCTTCTTTGCGGCTGCAGTCTTTGCGGCTGCAGTCTTTGCGACTGGCTTCGCTGGCGCCTTCTTGGCGGCTTTGGCTGGTGCTGCCTTCTTAGCAACGGCTTTACCGGCGGTTGCTTTGCTGGCTGTTGTCTTCTTGGCTGGTGCTGCCTTCTTCGGTGCCACTTATGCCTCTTTCAGCGCTAACTTGCAGTGTCTTGCTTTCGATTCTTGGTACTGCTTGGGCAATAACAAGAGCCCTTGTCAAGCAATTAGCTCAACACGGGCAACACCACGAGGATGTTCCTTAAGTGTACTCCTGAATCCTGACACCGCAGAATCGAGGTCACCGGGGTCCAATTTAACCAGTTAGTAGGAGATCAGAACCGTTCTCGCTGACTTGATTGGGACGGCCATGGTCCGAGTCTGACGCAAGACATCGCCCGTCACATCAAATGTGCCAACGCCTGAAACTGTGTACTTGGCCTGCCAAACTGCCGTGACTCCAACGCTGTAGCTTCCCGGACTTCGATACTGGTGGGTGATTTGCCGGCTCGGATACTGTGCTCCAGGCACGCTCTTCCAACCGGTTGAGCCATCGCCCCAGCTCCACCGCCAAGTCGGTGTGGCTGTAATCGAAACTGAATGTCCGGACAGCGAGAAACTTGGAGGCTTGAAGCTGGTTGGCTGCCCCGTCCAAAAGATCACTGGAACGGTGGTTAGCGAACCACCTGGTGGATCAAAGCCAGGACTGAGCGCTGGAATGTATCGAACCACGTAGTCATCAACGCGGCCTTCGACTTCTCGACGTGTAACGGGCGTGGAACTTCCCCAGCAAACCGATCCAACTACAGAAACTGTGCTCGGTGTGCGTCCAAACCAGACTCGATACAGCAAACTTCCTCTCGGACATGAAGTCACTGCGTGCTTGCATGGCGAGTTGGCTCCCTGCATGCAATAAATCGTGTAGCGCCAAGTGCAACCCAAGCAATCAGCAACCGCAGACCTGGTTGATCTAGAGCCTGAGAACGAATCTGGAAGTAGTAATCCGCCAGTTCCGACATAAGCAGCAATTGAGTTATCGCCACCAACATTTGGGTTCGCGGAAACTGGCGGCGCACCTGTCACTGTTGCAGCGCCCAAAGCAGTGACAAAAGCAGCTACTAATCGTAAGAGCCTTGTTTTCATATGGTTCCCCCCGAAACATATGTGGCTGGATAAATCCACCAAGATCTCGAGCCTAGATCGTGATTCTGATAATTCAAGTCCAATTGGATCAGTTGGGGATAATTACGCAGCACCCTTTAGGCAAGCATCAAAACTTACGGCTGCCAAAGATGAAGACCAAACTGAAGGAGGCACATTATGACGAAGTGCAATGTCAAGGAGCTGGGCAAGCGAATAACTTGCATCGATTTGTAAGGCGTGATCAACAGCTAAGCGTGTTATCTCAGTTTGACCCTCCAGCCAAGCAATCCCGGCGTAAACCGTTGCTAATGGTGCGGTAAATTCTTGAGCGGATCGTGCCACTTCTCTGATCAGATGTGACAGGAATTGGCCGCGCAGTTCGGGTGCGTCATGCAGCTTTCGAAGTAATCCATCTCGGGTCCTGATGTCGCATAGGCCAACGCTCAGCTGGGCATGTTCATTCCAAGTTAAGTCCTTATCGATTTGGAGTCGATCGAAAATCTCTTGAACTAGATTGCCTCTAGTTGAGAATGCATCTTTTTCGAGGGCTTCGGCGAAGTCATTTGCAGCCTTCAGAATCTGGGAATTGCGATGTTTAACTTGCTGGGCACTGAGCGAAGGTGCATTCAGATCTAGTAACGAATCTGGGTCCTGCTCGTCATTGGAATTTTTCATTTCCAAAGCCTGGGACATTGGAAAACACAATTCCAGATTCAACGAATTTGTGTGCGAAAGTCAACGCTGTGAATGGCCACTATTTTTGGGCGCAAAAGAGCACCCAGAGTTCGGGTGGCTTCCCCTCCGCCGTCCCTCTGGGTGCTTAACGAAAATCTAGACAACAAAGCGCTAGAACCTCGGTAATGACACGCCCAGCGTGTCGCGACCAAAACCAGACCCCGGTGATGCGAACCAGTCCCGGTTGTGCCAAAGTTTTCTCATGCAACTAGATCACGTCGCTTACGCCGTCACGAATGCCGAACTTGCGGACACGGTGCAGCGCCTCGGAGCTGAGTTAGGTGTTGCATTTATTGATGGTGGAAAGCACCCTCGTGCTGGTACCCGTAACTTTATTTTCCCAATGGCTTCTGGCCAATACATCGAAATCGTGGCTCCCCTAGAGCACCCAGTTGCCGAGACCGTTCCATTTGGTCAGGCAGTTCGCAACCGCGCTGAGGCTGGCGGTGGCTGGATGGGTTGGGCAGTTCGTGTTGACGATGTGGCTCCCCTAGAAACTCGAATTGGTCGCCCAGCTGGGCTTGGACATCGCCTTCGTCCAGGCGGCACTGACTTAACTTGGAAGCAAATTGGCGTTATCGATCTAATCGCCGAGCCGATTTTGCCGTTCTTTATCAAGTGGGATGACATGACTGCTCACCCAAGTGTGGGTGGATCTGAATCCGTGAGCATCACTGAGTTTGCGCTAAGTGGAGATCGCGAATCCTTGACTTCTTGGCTTGGCGACACCCCTGAAACACTTCTAGATGACATTGCTTTAACTTGGGTTGAAGACGATGAAGTCGGATTAATCGCTGTTACTTTCCAGACTCCAAACGGCTCAGTAACAATCAACTAGTTCCGCGGCATCAATGCCGTGCTTTTCCCAATTCGTGGTTGTTCAGTTGGTCGCGTGAAATACGTCAACGTTTTGTAGTTTGCAAGCATTCTTGGCAGCATCTGCGCCACAACTTTTGCATCATCAAGCGCAGTGTGTGCACTCTCTTGTGAGATCTCAAAATGCATTGCCAAAGTTCCTAATTTGAAGTTGTCGGTTCCTTTAACGGTGTTGCGTGCCAGCCAATAAGTACAGATAGCTGGCATAGTCAACAACTTGGCGCCAGCTAGCTGTGCTTCAGCAGCGACAAAGCCTTCATCGAACTTGGCGTGATGTGCGACAAAGATTGCATTATCCATAACCCTTGCCAAGTCATCGAAAACTTGATCAAAAGTTGGCGCATCCGAAACCATGTCTGCGGTTATGCCATGGATCCAATCCGCGCCTGTGTTGCCATCTTCTGGATTAATCAGCGAAGACATGGAGTCAAGGATCTGGCCGGACTGATTGATCCGTACCGCGGCAATTTCAATGACCCGCGCTCCAGCAGCAGGGTCCAATCCGGAAGTCTCAACGTCCACAATCACAAAATCATGGTCTAGTTCGTGACTGCCACCCGATCCCCCATAATGCAGGAACAGTCCTACATCTCCAGGGTTAGCAAAGCGCGATTCCATAGATTGAATGTATCGGTCAACCCAGACGAACTAGCAGGTATCCCAAGGGGTGTGGCTAACCAACCTATGTGCAAGCCAGACGTAGGCTAAAAGTATGAAACTTCCCGTAGTTATTTCCGGCGTTGTCGTATCGCTAGCTTTAGTCGGCTGCACAGAGCAAATTCCTGTAGCAAGTTCTTCAAGCCCAGTCGAATCTCCAGCCAGCGTGGCTCCCAGTGTTGCCTACGAAGACATGCCACCAGTTCCAGCGACAAGCGTAACTTTGGAATGCTCTAGTTATTCTGCAGATGCCCTACCGTTTGTTCGACAACAGGCTGATCTGATGGTTAATGACGTTCAGTATCGAGTGGCGACCGTGGCTTGTGGCGAGATGAATAGTGAACTAAGTGCCGAAGTGGTTGAATCCTTCGTCGCAGATAATGGCGTCTGGGCTTCAAATGGTTTGGTGTCTGGATCCGACGTTCCATTCAATACATCTGGCCCTTGTGAATCCGATAACAAGGTTGTGAAGTGCCCTGCCTATGTAATCGGCGAAGAAGGCGAAGCTGTTGGCTATATCGAAATCACAGGTCAGGACAACGGTTTAGTCTGGACGTTCATTGCCGAAGAAGAAGTACCTCTGTAGCTTAAGTAACTGGTGTTGCGCCAAGGGTTTTGCAGTTCTCGCCAGCCGTGTGTGAGGCAACCAAGAGCGAATGAGCGTAATCAACGTCGGCCAGATTCTCCCAGTTGCTTCTGAGTCTTAACTGGGAAAGCAACCCAGCACAGAACGCATCCCCAGCACCAGTTGTGTCCAAGACCTTTACTTCCTCGGCCTTTACCGAGGCAACCTCTTGGCCCTTGGATAGCCAGAGTGCACCACGTTCTCCGCGCTTAACGATTAGGTTCTTGAATTCACTAGTCCAGTCCTCTGGAGCTCCCACAGCCAGAACAGCAAATTCATCTTCATTTGCCAGCACTAAGTCAGCGCGAACTAAATACTTTCGCACTTTATCCGGTCCAGCATTAGTAATTGGCGAACTCGAGGCTGCATCTATAACCATTCGAGCATTGGAGTTTTCGACAGATTCCAAAACATCTAGGGCAAACTTTCGAGACTCTGGACGCAAGAAAGTGTAGGCACTCATCACCACAATGTCAGATTCACTAATCAAGTTTTCAAGTTCCTGATCAACACCCTGAACTAAGTTTGCGCCGAAGTCAGGCATCATCGAGCGCGCACCAGATTCATCAACCATGATCACGCAAGTGCCAGTGCGATTATTAGTTATGGTTCGAATGTTTTTGTCGGATACGCCAAAAGCTTGGAGCTGAGTGATAACCCAAGTACCAAGTACGTCATCGCCTATTGCGCCGACCAGATCCGTTTCCACGCCCAGATGTGTCAACCACACTGCGATGTTGCAAGTAGAGCCACCGAGCGTAATTGCGTTAACTGAAGTTGTGTCAGTGTTCTTTTGAAGTGGCCCCGAAAGCAAAGTGATTACATCGACATTGATATCGCCAATGACGCAGATTTTCGAGTTTGCTTTAATTGTCATGATTTAAGCGCTGCAACTGCAATTTCTGCTGCCAGACGGGCATTGGCATTAATCAGAGTCACGTTAACTT
>JBIIAS010000018.1:0-15188 GCA_044239795.1 Candidatus Nanopelagicales bacterium
AATTACGCCTAGACGAATTCGAAGCGGAATTACAAAAGCCATCATCAAGGCATAAAGTTGTCCGGCCTGTGTTGGAGTCCAACCTCTGCTGCCACTTAAGTAAAGAGTAAGTAGCGCTACGATTCCTAATTGAGTCAGACAAAAGAATGCAGCAGCAATCAAGATCGGTGAAAGTCTGCGCCAATTCACTGGTGGCAAATTCTCCGCTTTTAGACGTGGTGGTTCTGGAACTCCAGCTGGAGCAAACATTACAAAGAGCCCGCCCAAAATGATTAATGCGGCAAGGGCATAGAGCGCAGCACTCAAACCATAGGAAACTGCAATTCCAGTTAAGACAATGCCACCAATAACTCCACCGACTGGAACAGCGGCTTGCCTAGTTGAAAGCGCGAATCCAATGTTTCCCAAGTGGACAAAGTTTCTTGCTAGACCTTTTGTCATTGCAACAGTTGGCGAAGCCATCATGATGCCAGCGAAGATTAATGCAAAATGCGCTACTTCTGACGCCTTGAAGAATGCTGCAATTACAAAACATGTTGCAGTTCCCATTAGCCCAATCAAGGCGACAACTCGGTCATTAATTCGATCAGCTAGATTTCCCCAGAAAATCACAGCTCCGGCAGTGCCAAGGCTGATTGTTCCAAGAAGTAATCCAACACCTGAAGTAGTCAGACTAAAGGTGCTTGCCAAAATTGGACCAAGAGCAGGTAATCCTTGCTGCGCAGTTGATACTGCTAACTGTGCAGCAATTGCAGCAGCCAAAATTCCCAGCGCATCTCGGCGCAATTTTTCCGGAGATGCTTGGGACATTGGTTATCTAGATGCCAAGGTGTGACGAGACATCACAATGCGCTGAACCTGGTTAGTTCCTTCATAAATCTGGGTAATCTTCGCATCGCGCATCATGCGCTCAACTGGATAGTCGCGAGTGAAGCCATATCCGCCCAATAACTGAACCGCATCTGTTGTAATTTCCATTGCCACATCAGATGCGTAGCACTTGCTAGCCGCACCAAAGAAGGTTAAATCAGCATCATTGCGCTCACTTCGGGCTGCAGCTGCATACGTTAGCTGACGCGCAGCCTCAAGCTTCATTGCCATATCAGCAACCATGAACTGAATCCCTTGGAACTCAGCAATTGCCTTACCGAACTGCTTACGCTCTTTAATGTATCCAGCAGCAAAATCCAATGCCCCTTGCGCAATGCCAACGGCTTGCGCAGCAATGGCAATCCGACTGTGGTCAAGAGTCGTCATTGCAATTCCAAATCCGGTACCCACTTCGCCGATTCGACGAGAATCCGGAATCACGACATTGTCTAAATAGACTTCGCGAGTAGGTGATCCTTTAATTCCAAGTTTCTTTTCTGGTGCACCAAAACTCACGCCCGGATCATCTTTTTTCACAATGAAGGCTGTGATGCCACCTCGAGCACCTTTTTCTTTATCGGTTACCGCAAGCACCGTGTAGATATGGCTCTCGCCTGCATTTGTGATCCACTTCTTTGAACCATTCAAGGTCCAAGAATCCCCATTTGCTACTGCAGTGGTTTTCATTGCTGCCGCGTCACTACCTGCATCAGTTTCGGAAAGTGCGTATGACCAAAGTGTTTCTCCCGAGGCGAGGCCTGGCAAGAATTCTTTTTTGAGTTCTTCGCTACCGCTATAAATAACAGGGAGCGACGCAAGTTTGTTAACGCCTGGAATCAAACTGCTGGAGGCGCAGGCTCTTGCTACTTCCTCAACAACAATCGCAGAAGCTAAGGCGTCAGCTCCAGCGCCACCGTAAGCCTCAGGAACATGTATGGCCTGAAGTTCTGCGCTAACAAGTGCGTCATAAGCCTCTTGTGGGAAGCGAGCATCTTCATCAACCTGCGCTGCAAAGGGTGCAATTTTGGCATCTGCCAAAGCTCGGACTACAGATCTAAGTTCTTCATGTTCGTCGGCGGTCTTGAAAAGGTCGAAACTGCTCACTTTGGCTCCTGTTTATCCACATTGCATACAATTCTGTCACTTTTCACAGTGAACTGCCATCGAAAGCCTTAATTTGGTCAAAATCCAGCACAGAATCTCGAATAGATGTATACAAGAAGTGGGTATTTTGCCATTTGGAGGGCACATGTCAGATTCATTTAAAAATGCTGGTTACGGACAAGGCGAAGTTGGCTGGGGAACAAGACCTGCCATTGTCGCGGTCGACTTTCAAATGTCATTTTGCGATCCAAAGTTCGCTTTAGGTCGCAGTGAGCATGCCCAGCGAGCTATTAAGAATGCCGCTCGCCTATTCCCTGCCGCAAGAGCTGCAGGAATTCCAATCATTCACACAGCAGTTGCTTGGTCCACTGATACTGAGTTTGCGCGCTGGAAAGTGCCTGCACTTCGCGATATTCATCCCGGCTCCTACGAAGCACAAATTCACCCTGATCTATGGGATGACAGCGACGTTTACATCCTGAAGCGCTTCCCATCAGCATTCTTTGGGACTGACATGAGCAGCATCTTGACCACAAATAGCATCGATACCGTTCTAGTTACTGGCGTAACAACTTCTGGTTGCGTTCGCGCAACGATCGTTGATTCGTTCTCTCACGGATTCCGCACAATTGCAATTGATGATGCTTGTGGCGATCAGGACGCTGGCCCACATGATGCAAACATGCAAGATGTTGGTCGCCGTTATGCCGATGTGATCCAAACTGACGAAGCAATTTCAAAGATCAAAGCTCTGAGTGTAATCAAGTAACCAATGACTCAGCGCGTTGCTTGCTTCACAGGCAGATTCCAACCCTTCCATCGCCAACATCTGGAAGTGCTGTCCGCGCTTAGTCAAAAATATGATCGCATAATCATTGGTGTAACTAACCCAGACTTAAACAACTTGCAAGAACACAGCGCTAGCCAGCACCGTCACACTGACGATGCAAATCCATTTTCGTACGAATCTCGCGTCAGTATCATTCAAGACTCAATCGCGGATGTGCCAGAGATAAATGCAGCAGCAATTGAAATCATTGCGTTTGACTTAAACGATCCAGCATCCTGGCACGTTCCGACTGACACAGTGTTTGCGCTTCGAATCTTTAGCCCTTGGGAAGCAAGTAAGTCGACGCTGTTTTCTGACTTTGGCTTTGGAGTACTGGAGCTACCGGCGCCAACCGTTAAGTTATCGGCATCCAACATTCGTCAATTGCTTATTGCTAATGACTCAAGCTGGAAAACTTTCGTTGCCCCAAGCGCTATTGCCACCATTGAAAAAGAATGGAATCGGGCAGTTGTCATAAAGGTGAGCGCTTAAGTGAAGCCAGCGCCTATGTGGGATGACCGAACTCCCATGATTTTGATTACCTTTGATGGACTTGGTGATCGCCCGAGTGAAGAATTGAATAATCAAACTCCCCTAGAAGCAGCAAGTACACCAAATCTTGATGAACTTACTCGAATCGGTGTCTCAGGGATTCATCAACCGTTTGGGCCAGGACGAGCCACTTCTAGTGAGCGAAGCCATTGGGCAATGTTTGGTCAAACCCAAACCTTTCCTGGTCGAGCATTACTTGAAGCACTTGGCATGGGAATTGAGATTGCAGTTGAGCGTCCGCATTTTCATTTAGCACTTAGGCCAGCACAGATTCGTGACGGACAACTTCATGCAATTGGCCGAGTCAGCTTAGATGATGCAGCGGATTGCTTAGATCTATTTGATGCGCTTCGGGTCATGCCTCATGAACTAAATCCTGTGTTGCATCCACTTCGAAATGGCGAATGTATTTTAGAGTCAGCGGCACTAGCTTCACATCAAATAAGTGACAGTGATCCCCTCTTTGGTCACCTACATCCAGTGTTGAAGCCACTGCCACTTGATGATGCTTCGGATCCAGTAGCAGCGCAGGAATCTGCAACACTAATGACAGATTGGCTTAGCGCCGCGGTGAAAATGCTGCAAGATCATCCGATCAATAAGGCCAGGCGTGAGGCTGGAAAGCTTGAACTAATTGCTCCGGTTACAAAATGGGCAAGTAACAAGTCGGAGCTAAAAACGTTCGAGCAATCTACTGGGCTAACTGGTGCAGCGGTCACAAGTTCGGCGCTTTATCGCGGGCTGGCTGAAACTTTGGCCATGACTCAGATTCACCTTCCGAGTGACATGGAAAACATTCAAGAAGATTTTGAATCCCGAATCTTGGCTGGAATTGAGTTGAGTAAAACACATTCATTTGTCCATATTCATACGAAGGCCACGGATGAAGCTGGCCACACCAAGTCTCCTTCTTTAAAGCGAGATGTGATCGAGAGTTTAGATAGAGCCTGCCACCTGCTAATTGAACTAGCAAAAACCACAACGATCGTAATCACTGGAGATCACGCAACACCATCTACTGGCGGAATAATGCATTCTGCACATCCAACTTCGGTACTTTTGGTCGGTCCACATGTGCATCCAGATGAACAAAAAATGTGTGGTGAGCGCACACACAAATCCGGTGACTTAGGAAAAATCATGGCTAGCGACATTTTGCCGCTTATGTCGCATTACTCACATAGAGCAGCCTTCAAGGGGCACGCAACTGGATCATGCGAAACAATAGCGTTACCAGATAATCCAATCCCTCTAGATTTCTCGGAAACAACAAACACGCAACAAGTCACCCAAATAAACCGAACAGGAATCAAATGACCAGCCACGTAACGTCCCCACTTGATGTAGAACTTCACATTCCAGCACACCTTGAAGGTGTGATCGCTGAAGTTGCCGATCTATACGAAACAGAAGTTGCTCCACGCGAACGTGCACTCGATCACTTGCTTAGCGATCAATCAAAATTTCTAGATGAAAATGGTCGACTGCATCAAGACATCATTGCTGCCCGTCGCGAAATCATGGCCGCTGCTGGTGCTAAAAATATTTACAGCGCACATCTTCCGGAATCCTTAGGTGGCAGAGGTCTTGGCCGCGAAGACATGATTTATGTCGAAGAGAAAGTTTATGGTTACGGAGTCGGTCTGAACCCAGCACTTCTCTCCTGGTCTGAAGGTGCCACTCCACGCCTACTGCACGCGCACCCGCATCAAAAGGAACAGTTCACTGATCCACTAGTCAAAGGACTAAAAACTAGTTTGCATGGCGTGACTGAAACTGGCGCTGGCTCGAACCTTTACGACATGAAGACTAATGCGGTTCGCAAGGGATCTGACTGGGTACTTAATGGCACCAAGGCTTACATCACCAATTACTTTGATGCCGATGTGGCGCAAGTTTTAGCAATTACAAATCCAGGCGGCGGCCGGCAATCCTTCACTTACTTCATGTTTGACACCAAAGAGTATGCGGACAAGGGTTACAAGATTGGCAAGCTGTACCAGACCATGTTTGGTGATGGCTATACCGGCGAGATTCATTTTGAAGACATGGTGTTGCCCGAGAGCGCAGTACTAGGTGAAGTCAACGGTGGTTTTGACATTGCTGTCATGTCCTTCAATTACACCCGTATGCGTCGAGCTGGCATGTGTTCTGGCTGGAACAAGTACCTGATCGAAAAGACACTTGAGCGCGTGAAGACTCGCATCGTTGGTGGTGAACCGCTTGGAGCCAAGCAAGGAATCCAGTGGATGATCGCAGACATGTATCTAGATTGGCAGCAGACTCGTTCGCTTTCCCTAGATGTGGCGCGTGCCATTGATACACCAGGCCCTTGGTGGAACTTGCCACGTCCAAGTGATGAAGTTCGACGAATTTGTGCGCTCAAACTAAGCAACGATGAGTCTTTCTATCGCGTGGCAGATCGCGCGCTACAAATCCATGGTGGCTCAGGAGTACTTCGCGACACAGATATCAACAAGCTGTTTCAAATTGCACGTAACTTAAGAATTCCAGGCGGTACAGATGAAGTACAGCGCACTACTATCGCCGAAACTCTCGGCTTACGATTCAACTAGGAGCAACCATGTCAAACAATGAAACTTTGTCACTTGAGATAGGTGCTTGGGCGCAGTCGGTTTCAATCGCTGACGTTCCAAAGCACGTTCAAGATCAAGCACTGCTTAACATTCTTGATGCCGTTGGAATCGCGTTTGCTTCTACTCACTATGAGTTTGCCACTCGCAGCATCGCAGCATCCGTAGCCTTGGGCTCAGGCCCTCGTGGTGTTATCGCTTGTTCTGAGCGCCTAACCGTGCGCGACCAAGCAATGCTTAATGGCATCCTGATTCATGGTTTGGATTTTGATGACACCCATGTTCCTGGTGTTATTCATGCCACAGCAAGTGCGCTGCCAACAGCGATCGCGATTGCTGACGACCGAGAACTCAGTGGTAACGATCTAGTACTGGGCTTTCTGGTTGCACTAGAAATCGGTGCTCGCGTTGGTACCGCAGCCAATGGTGGCTTCCATGCCCAAGGTTTCCATCCAACTGGACTTGCTGGTGCATTTGGGGCTGCCACAGCAGCAGCCAAAATGATTGGACTTGATGCGCACGGTATCGCCAGCGCTCAAGGAATTGTTGGCTCGTTGGCTTCAGGCTCAATGGAGTTCTTAGAAACAGGTGCCTGGACCAAGCGTCTGCATCCAGGATGGGCTGCAGTTTCAGGTATCACTGCTGCTGAACTTGCCAAGGCAAAGTTTGAAGCACCGCTTGCAATTTACGAAGGCCGATTCGGACTTTACACAACACACACTCCAGCAGGTCATGACCTAAAGATGGATGCAGTAGCCGCTGACTTGGGTTCTGCTTGGGAATTGATGCGAGTTGCCATCAAGCCTTACGCTGCATGTCACTTCACGCATGCCTGCATTGATATTGCAATTGAACTTGCGACGGTAAATAATCTAACTGCCGCAGACATCGAATCAGTGACCACGATTGTGCCATCACAGGTTGTGCCAGTGGTTTGCGAACCAGCACAGGCGAAACTAACTCCACGTAGTGATTACGACGCCAAGTTCTCGTTGCCATTCATAGTTGCAACTGCCATCGCCAAGCGTCGCTTCACTTTGGCAGACCTTGATGACGATTGCCTTGTTGATCCCGAGCTATTGGACTTGGCCGCAAAGGTCTCTTACCAAAATGATCCAAATCCAACCTTCCCGAAGTACTTCCATGGCGAAGTAATCATTCAGACCAAGGACGGTCGCACTCTTCGTAAGCGCGAAGATATAAATCGCGGTGCTGATGAGCGTCCATTGTCGACGAGTGATGTTGAAACGAAGTTCCGTGACAATGTTTCGCTAGTAGCAGGAATAGATGTAGCTGATCGAGTTTTGAATGCAGTTATGTCTCTGCCAACAACAAAGAACTCGCGTGATTTTGTTGAGGCCTTAAGAACTAAATGACACTTGATGTAACAGGCTTAAGTCTTCGGGATTTAACTTCATGTGGTGGGTGTGCTGCTAAAGCAGATGCATCCCTACTGAAGTTGCTTCGCTCTGCAGCATATGACCAACAAGGGGTCGACACTCTCGTTGGTCTAGCTGCCCCTGACGATGCGGCCGTTACAGCGATCAATGAAACTACTTCACTTATAACTACAGTTGATTTTTTTCCTCCTGTTGTAAGCGATGCTTTCGATTACGGATATGTAAGTGCTTTGAATTCGCTTTCAGATATTTATGCCATGGGTGGAATAGCAAAAACAGCATTACTGGTCTGTGGTTTTCCAAAAGAAATCGCTGATGCGGAAATCTCAGCATGTGTTTCTGGCGCAGCCTTGGCCTGTAAAGAAGCTGGTGTTGAGATTCTTGGGGGTCACACCGTACGGATTGCCGAACCAATCTTTGGTTTAGCGGCAACCGGTTACGTTCATCCAGGGGCTATCTGGCGCAAAACTGGAATGGTCGAGGGTGACTTACTAATGCTTTCCAAGCCATTAGGCGTTGGTGTTCTGCTTTCTACTAGAGAGCTAAAAGATGAAGAGATCGCTCTCGAGCAGATGAAGGTATCGAATTTAGGTGCGCGAAACTCGCTCGCTGAGTTGGGGTCGGCAGTGCACGCTGTAACTGATGTTACTGGCTTTGGCCTAATTGGCCATCTAAGCGAGATGCTTGGTGACTCATTCCTAACTGCTCAAGTTCAACTGCCTTCCCAAGCAGTACTACCCCAGGCACAGTCACTTTTTGATTCTGGGAAAAGAACTTCAGCAGATTCTCGTAACCGCACTGCTCTAGATCGGGAAATCCAAGGAATAACTGAAAGCAATTCACAGGCTGCACTATTTGATCCACAGACAAATGGTGGACTCTTGGCCAGTATTGACCCAGAATTTGAAATTCAACTCATTGAACAAGGATTTATCACAGTAGGTAAAGTGGTAAGTGGTTCAGGGAAAATTGAAGTTTTAAGTAAGCAATAACTAGTAAAAGGAAAAATGATGCCTCGTCCCCTTGAAGGAATTACCGTACTTTCTCTTGAACAATTCGGTGCGGGACCGTTTGGCACAGTGCACTTGGCTGACCTTGGAGCACGCATAATCAAAGTTGAAGACCCTGGCTCTGGTGGTGACGTCGGTAGATATGTCCCCCCTTACGCGCATGAGGAAGACTCACTATTCTTCGAGGCTTTCAATCGAAACAAAGAATCAATTTCACTAAATCTTTCCTCACCAGCTGGCCGAGCTACTTTCGAAGACTTGGTTAAGCAAAGCGATGCAGTCTATTCAAACTTACGTGGAGATGTACCTGCCAAGTTGAAAATCACTTATGAAGATCTAAAGCACCTGAACCCAGCAATTGTGTGTTGTTCATTAAGTGGATTCGGTATGAGTGGGCCTCGCTCAAAAGAGCCTGGCTATGACTACATGCTGCAAGGTCTAGCTGGTTGGATGTCGCTTACTGGCGAACCAGATGGCCCTCCAACAAAAAGTGGCTTATCTTTAGTCGACTTCTCTGGTGGCTTCGTTGCTGCGCTCGCGTTGGTCAGCGGAATCCATGCGGCTCGGCGAGATGGTGTTGGAATGGACTGTGATGTTTCACTTTATGACACCGCACTATCTATGACTAGCTATATAGGTGCTTGGCATTTATCGGGTGGTCATGTGCCGATTCGTCATTCGCATTCTGCGCACCCATCATTGGTTCCATTTCAAGTTTTCCAAACTAAGGATTACTGGATTGTAATTGGGTGCGCCAAGGAAAAGTTTTATGAGCGGTTGTGTGAAGTGATTAATCGCCCTGATCTTGCTACCAATCCAGATTTTGCAAACTTCACAGCCCGTTACCAGAATCGCGATGCTCTAGTTGCCCAACTTGATGAAATCTTTAAGACTCGCACCACAGCTGAATGGCTTGCAGATTTAGTTCCTGCTGGCGTACCAAGTGCAGCAGTAAACACCGTTGAGCAAGCGTTTAAGGAAGATCACACTGTTGCCCGGGAAATGATTGCACATAGCGAGCATGAGTACTTTGGAAAACTGCGCACTCCAGCATCACCTGTTAACGTTGGGCCAAAGCGTAAGACTTACCAGCGGGCACCAAAGCGTGGCGAGCACACGATATCGGTTTTGAAGGAACTTTTGGATTTAACTGACGAACAAATTTCAGCTTTAGAGGCAACTGGTGCATTTGGGGAATCCAAGTGAAAGCCTGGGATGGCGTCGCTTATGACGCTTTGCCACTGCCCCACGAACAATGGGGAATCCGAACCATTGCAGCCTTAAATCTTCAGCCTAATGAGACTTTGCTAGATGCTGGTTGTGGCACTGGGCGCGATGCGCAATTGGCTTTGGAGCAACTACCAAATGGTTCGTTAGTCTGCGTTGATCAAAGCAGCACCATGCTAGACCAGTGCCATAGTCGTTTCGGAAATGATTCGCGCGTGCGAATCCTAGAAGGCGACTTAGATAAAGCCCTTCCAGTTGAAACAAACAGTATTGACGCAATCATGTCTGTGGCTGCGCTTCACTGGCTAGCTGATCACAACAATGTCTGGTCAAATTTCTTTAATGCCCTAAAGCCTGGTGGCCGACTTGCAACCGACTGTGGTGGCTTTGGAAACTTAGATAAGACTTTGGCCTTAGTTCCACAAATTGATCCAAACATTAAATTCCCAAATTGGTACTACGCAAATGTGTCTGACACTGAGGCTCTACTCAAAACAGCAGGATTTGTTGACATAGAAGTTAGCCTTCGCCCACATCCAACTCCGCTGCCAGACAAAGAAACTTTGGCGACCTATTTGCGCACTTTAGTATTTCGCGACTGGAGTGACGAGCAGATTGCCAAGATGTCAGAACTACTTACCGACAACACTCTTGATTATGTTCGACTTGAAGTTAGAGCTCGCAAGGCCTAAGTGACTTTAGTGGCAGCAAGTGAGTTAAAGATTGGCGTTCTTTCCCGGCGAGCTCCAATCAGTGATTCTGAAGGCTTAGGTGCAACTCTTGAGCATGTTGGTGGCTTAACCAGAGTTTTACCTGCACTGGCTGAATTTGCAAAGGTCGACTGGACAACACTGACCACCCAGAACCAGGAAGAGCTACCTAGGCAATACCCATTTACAGAAGCTTTTGATCATGCAAATAAACATGAGATAAACATTTTTATGACCGAAGTCAATGATCAAGAATTAGCAATAAGTGACTGGTTTTGCGCTCGGTACATTTGGCCACTGCTACATGACATGCCGATCCCCGAGCTCGCCAACAAAGACTTAGATCTGCATTTCAATGCAATTCGTAGCATCAGCCGTGCAATGGCTGCTGGATGTGTAGACATTGATAACAGCGGTTACCTTGTTAATGACTTCCAGTTATCGCAAGTTCCAACGGTTCTCAGAGAACTTGAGCCAAGTAAGCAAATCACTTTCTTCTTGCATACCCCCTGGCCAAAGTCTGTCTCTAATGAAAGCAATGCCATCAAGATCCTTGAATTCTTGGCCACCGGAATGCTGAGTGCAGACGTGATTGAATTTCAGACCAAAAAAGACATGCTGGAATTTGAAACATTTGTAATGGCACACGCACAAATGGCGATCGGGAACGTGAAGCTGGAAGTTAATCCAGTTTCAGTTAACGTCCAGTCATTGCAGGAGCAGGCATTAAGCACTGAAAGAACTGAGGTTCTTAGCGAAGATGAAGTGAGCTATGTTCACATTGCCCGTAGCGATCCGATTAAGAACACACTGGCATGCATTACCGCCTTCACTGAACTGGCTAAGGAATTCAACGAATCTGTACCTCGCAGTTACTTAGACCTTTATATCGTGCCTTCCCGGCAACAGTGGCCGGAGTATCAAGAGTTACTTTCCGAGATCGTGACGGCAGTTGAGCAGTGTAATTCCAGGCTTTCTTCGCTTAACTACCATCCGATTCGAATTCACATTGGAAATGATTACCAGCGATCTATTCAGGCACTCGCCCGTTATGACTATTTACTTGCCTGCTCCGTAGCCGATGGTCTAAATCTGGTGGTTAAAGAGGGTGCAGTTTTAAACAACAGGAATGGTGTGATCGTTGGTACCGAATTTGTTGGTGCTATGTCAGAGCTCGGAGAATTCTGCGTGCTATCTGAAGGTATCGATGAAATCAGTATCGCTAAAGCCTTACGAGAAGCCGGAAAGTTGACTGAAGCAAGGCGTCAAGTCATGTCGATGCAACTAAAGACTCAAGTAATCGAATTTAATGCCAGTAACTGGGCTAAATCAGTTGTCGCAAACTTCAAGATATTAGAGAAGGTTTAAGTACTAAGACTTACTAGTTTGCAGGCTTACGTCTGTAATTCGTACTCCATTAACATCGACCAAGTTTTGATCCATGTTTAACAGTGCAAACTTCAAGCGATCGATATCTGCCAGATTTCCCTTGTTGCGAGTGCGCACATCTAACTCAACAGTTACCCGCAGGTCTTGGGCTTGCCCAACCGTTACACCAGCTGCTTTAGCCATCTTGTCTGCCACAACGGCGGTGATTTCGCCACGGGCAACCATCGCAGCTAGTGAGGCAGCAAGTTCGATCTTCCACTTATCAGCATCCTTTGGACCTAAGTAAACAGGTTCGTTATTGCCGACATAGTGCGGGCGCCAAACGAAGAACGAGCTTAGTTCTCCGGTTGGAACTAGCGTGAATTCGCGCTCCACCTTGACCTGGCGAGGACCTGGGTAAGGCATTGGGGTGTTTTGTACACCAATTGTGTGTGGGAACCAGCGGAATTCTCGCTTAATGAATCCAACGGAGTGTGGAGCCCAAACAAAAGTGGAAGACTGCTTCTCGTATTGAATTGGCGGTGGCGCAGGGGTTGGCCATTCAACTTCAGTCTTGTAACCAATCTTGTGTGGCGACCATACGTAATTGCGGGTCACATGAAGGTAAGGACCCTTCAGGCCGTTCATATGAGGGCTCCAGACGAAGCCGCGCTTGATACCGCCACCCTTACGAGTACCTAGGTAACTTAATTCAACAATCTTTTCTGGAGTTAACTCTCGACCTGTTAGCTCTGCAACAACTTTGCCTTCAGCAAAAATAAGTACTCGGTTACAGATGTTTGCTAAGTCTTCGTGTTCCGCGGATGCAACTATTACACCGGCTCCACCACGAGCAGCATCTGCAATTTTTCCAAAGATTGCTGCCTTACTACCAACGTCAACACCTTGAGTTGGTTCGTGCAACAAAAGGACGTCTGGTTTTATTTGGATCCATTTAGCAAGTAAAGCCTTTTGCTGATTTCCACCAGAAAGCTTTCGAAGTTCAATACCTGGTACTGGTGGCTTTACGTCAAAGCGACGAAGTAATTCGCCTACATCTTTTTTCAGCTTGTTCTTGCGAAGACGTCCTGAAGTGAAATACTTGCTCAGAACTGGCATGCCAACGTTGTCAGTAAGCGTTGCTAGCAAGACGCCACTTGCACCAGTGCGGTCACCTGGCAATAGGGCAACTCCAGCATTAACAGCCTTGCGTGGATTTAAATCTTCTTTCTCAAACTTCTTGTTCTTGATGGTAATGGTGCCATCGGAATGTTCGAGAGCGCCGAATAGTGCGTAAGGAACTTGATCATGGCCGGCACCCATCAAGCCAGTCATACCAAGTACTTCACCACGGCGAAGTGTGATGTTCAGTTTTGGAATGGTTCCAGCGGCCATATTCTTGGTCTGCAACACAACTTCTTTTGAAGGAGTTGGCACATGATCTGGGTAAAACGCATTTAGGGACTGGCCCAAAATCATGGCTACCAAATCAGCTTCTTTGGTTTCCTTGGTGTTGACGGTAGCAACCTTGCGGCCATCGCGGAGTACGGAGATTCGATCAGTTAAGTTCAGAATTTCATCAGTTCGGTGGCTGATAAATACCACGCCAGTTCCCTGTCGCGTAACTTTCTTGACTGCATCAAAAAGTTTGTCGACTGATTCACTTGGTAAGTAAGCGGTCGGCTCATCAAGTACAAGTACGTGACCTTCTGGGTTTGTAGCAATTTCGCGGATAGCTCGAGCGATGGCAACAATTGCTCGATCAACTGGAGGTAAAGCACCAACTGGAGTCAGTGGATCCCACTTCAATCCAAACTGGGAAAGTTGATATGCAACGGCACTCTTTTCATCAGCCCAAGGAATTTTGGAAAGACCGCCACGACGCCAAGTGCCTAGACGCAAGTTTTCAAGAATGCTAAATGCCGGTACTAACCCTAAGTCTTGGTGGACGAAAACCATGCCAAGTTGCGCAGCATCACTACCGCGAAGTGGAAGTTCAACGTCTTCCCCGCGGAGCTTTAGTTTTGTTCCACGGTCCGGATCGTGGAAGCCGCTGAGAACTTTAATAAGAGTTGATTTACCGGAACCATTACGTCCCACCAGGCCATGAATTTCGCCGGGACGAACCTCGAAATCTACATTTGAAAGCGCTTTAGTTGGTCCAAAAGTTTTGGACAGATTTGTGAACTCAAGTACTGGGCTAATGCCACTGTCTTCAGCCACTTTTACTCCTACGCGATTAACTGCTTAAAAAATTACACTTACTGACTTAAAGAAGAGTGTGACTGGTTGAAGCCATTGCTGACTTCAACCAGTCACAACTAATTACTAGCTAGCGGTCCAGAACTTTGCGAATTCTGCTGCAAAGTCAATGCCGTACCAGTTAACGGAGTTTTCTACAGTTGCATCGATTGAACCAATGTTTGATTCGTCGAATACCTTGCAGGTGATTCCGTAGTTGGCTGGAACTGCATTACCAGTTAGCAGGCGTAGGCCAGCGTCAACTGTTGCGTATGAGAACCAGTCATTTGGACAACCGACGTCCATCTTTACTGAACTTGTACCAATGCCAGCTGCAACTGCAGGAGTCATGTTGAATGACGACTGAATTGCGGTTGAGCCTGCGGCGTCAATGCCAGCGCCAGTAGCGATGGTCATGCCGTCGTAGATTGGCATCAAGTGAGTGATGGTTGGGTCTGCTGTAACAGCGTTCTTTGCAACACCATCAAGTGTTCCATCGAACCAAGTTGCAAGCGGAGCATCCTGGTAGTCAACCTTGGCGTCTGGGCAAACTTCTGCCACACGGTCCTTGATTGTCTGAATCATGATTGGGCTGGAGGCTTGGCCTTCAGATCCCCAAACAACTGCATTGCCAGCGCCAGCACCAGTTACACAGAACCAGTCAGCCATCAAGCTAGCTGCAAGTGTGTAATCGAATGATGGATCTGCAGCAATACCGTCAGCAACTGCAACACCTGGAGCAGCTGTCTGGTTGGTTGTCATTACTGGAATGTCACCCAAGTCAGCTAGTGGGATAAGTGCTGCTGGAACTGCGTTGGTGATGATTAGGTCAACCTGATCAGTTACTGCCTGTGCGAAGAACTTAGGAAGTGGATCAATAACGCCACCTGCATCGCTCTTCTGAGTCACAGTTACACCCTGGCTTTCTAGACCAGCTGCAATTGTGTCTGTCCACTGCTTTAGTACTGGAATCTGGTCGTTGATCGAAATCATTGCAACCTTCTTGCCAGAAGCAGCTGAAGCATCAAACGCATCGCCTGGGTATGCAAATGTCAAAGAAGCAGCAAGTGCGGCATCATATGCTGCCTTCGCTGTTGCTAAGCCATCAGCAGCCGCAGGTGCGCTAGCAGCCTCGGTTGGTGCTACTGTTTCTGCCGCTTCTTCAGACGAGCTTGAGCAACCGCTCAAAACTAGTCCAGCAGCAAGTGCGGCGGCTACGAAGCCGAAACGCATTTTCTTTTTTGCTTGCATTAGACGTACCTTTCCCGTTGTTTTGATTCAGT
>JBIIAS010000019.1:0-14970 GCA_044239795.1 Candidatus Nanopelagicales bacterium
GGCTGACTTATGACGACGTCCTTTTGCTTCCAGATGCAAGCGATGTCATCCCGAGCGAAGTTGATACGAGTTCAAAGTTAACTCGCGAAATTTCGCTAAAGATTCCATTGCTGTCTTCAGCAATGGACACAGTGACCGAAGCGCGCATGGCAATTGCTATGGCTCGCCAAGGTGGACTTGGAATTCTGCACCGCAATCTTTCGATTGAAGATCAAGCTGCCCAAGTTGATCTAGTTAAGCGCAGTGAAGCTGGCATGATCACGAATCCAGTTACTTGCAGCGCAACCGATACTTTGGCTGAAGTTGATCGACTTTGTGCGCACTATCGAATCAGTGGCGTGCCAGTTGTTGATGCCCAAGGAATTTTGGTTGGCATCGTAACGAACCGTGATATGTGTTTTGAAGATGACAAGAATCGTAAAGTTGGCGATGTCATGACGAAGATGCCACTCATAACTGGAACACCTGGAATGAATGGCGATGATGCACTTGAATTATTGCGCATCAACAAAATTGAAAAGCTTCCATTAGTGGATTCATCAGGTCGCCTAACAGGTTTGATCACGGTTAAGGATTACGTAAAGAGCGATCGCTACCCGCTTGCAACAAAAGATTCTGCAGGCCGACTAATGGTTGGCGCTGCTGTTGGTGTCGGCGAAGATTCCTACACTCGCGCACTTGCATTAGTTGATGCCGGAGTTGACGTAGTAATTGTTGACACCGCACACGGTCATCAAAAAGCCGTACTCGATATGGTTTCTCGAATTAAGAAGTCAGTTAATGTTCAAGTCATTGGCGGCAACGTGGCAACTCGCGGTGGCGCTCAGGCTTTAATTGACGCTGGCGCGGACGCAGTAAAAGTTGGCGTTGGCCCAGGTTCGATTTGCACCACTCGTGTTGTTGCTGGTGTTGGCGTTCCGCAGGTAACTGCGATTTATGAAGCCTCACTTGCTGCCGGGCCAGCTGGAATTCCAGTAATTGGCGATGGCGGCTTGCAGTATTCCGGTGACATTGCAAAAGCAATCGTGGCTGGCGCGGACACCGTTATGTTGGGCTCGCTACTTGCAGGTTGCGAAGAGGCTCCAGGACAACTTGTTTTTGTAAATGGCAAACAGTTCAAGCAGTACCGAGGCATGGGTTCACTAGGTGCGATGCAATCACGAGGCAATGCCAAGTCTTACTCCAAGGATCGTTACTTCCAAGACGATGTGCTGTCGGAAGACAAGTTGGTTCCAGAAGGTATCGAAGGTCAGGTTCCTTATCGCGGAAACCTTGCGGGTGTTGCACATCAGTTAATTGGTGGGCTACGCGCATCCATGGGTTACGCCGGAGCTGCAACAATCGATGACCTAAAGAACAACGGTCGACTAATTCGAATTACTTCAGCAGGTCTAAAAGAAAGCCATCCACACGATGTCCAGCTAACGGTAGAAGCACCTAACTACCACGTTCGATAGGGGAGAAAAATGTCAGACGTGGAAATCGGCAGAAGTAAGCGCGCGCGTGCCGCTTACTCATTTGATGATGTCTCACTTGTGCCAAGTCGCCGAACTCGTGATGACGCACTTGTTTCGTTGGACTGGAAGATTGACGCATATTCATTCAATCACCCAATCATCGCTGCGCCAATGGATTCGGTTGTCTCACCTGCTTCGGCAACAACATTTGCAGCCGCTGGTGGCTTGGCAATTCTAAATCTTGAAGGTGTTTGGACTCGATACGAAGATCCAACTGGCGTGCTCAATGACATCGCAGCTCTTGATTCAAAAGGTGCAACCGCGAAACTTCAAGAAATTTACTCAAAGCCAATTCAACCTGAGTTAATCGCGGCCCGCATTCAAGAAATGCGCGCATCGGGAATTACAGTTGCTGGCGCATTGAGTCCGCAACGTACCGCTCAGTTTGCAAAGCAAGTTGTAGATGCAGGCGTTGATATCTTCGTGATTCGTGGAACCACTGTGAGCGCTGAACATGTCAGTAATGGTGGCGAAGCATTAAACCTTAAAGAATTCATCTACCAACTTGATGTGCCAGTGATCGTTGGCGGTTGTGCAACTTACACAGCAGCACTTCATCTAATGCGAACTGGCGCTGCTGGTGTACTTGTTGGATTTGGTGGGGGCGCTGCACACACAACTCTTGATGTACTTGGCGTTCGGGTTCCAATGGCTAGCGCAGTTGCAGATGTTGCTGCCGCTCGCCGCGATTACCTTGATGAATCTGGCGGCCGATACGTATCCGTTATTGCCGATGGCTCAATGGGTCGAAGTGGCGATGTCTCAAAGGCAATCGCACTTGGTGCAGACGCCGTTGTTGTTGGATCAACATTTGCTCGCGCTACAGATGCACCAGGTCGCGGTAAGCACTGGGGGATTGAAGCCACTCACCTAGAACTTCCACGCGGCGAACTTGTTGATCTTGGAACAACTGGAACTTTGAGTGAAATCATTTCTGGCCCATCACACACTGCTGATGGAACCATGAACATGGTGGGCGCAATTCGTCGAGCCATGGCTACTTGTGGTTATTCAGACTTGAAGGAATTCCAACGCTGCGAAGTTGTTGTTACTCCTAATTAACAGTGGCTTTGTAACCATTGCGGGTGCAATCTTTCCAAAGCCTGACTACCAATAGGCTAAGTATGTGACTGACGCCCGCCCGGTACTTGTTGTTGATTTCGGTGCGCAGTATGCCCAACTGATTGCTCGCCGAGTCCGGGAAGCGCGAATTTATTCTGAAGTAGTTCCCAGCACTATGTCGGCCAAAGATATGTTGGCAAAAAATCCATTAGCGATTGTTCTTTCCGGTGGACCATCAAGCGTTTATGCCGAAGGTGCACCACAAGTAGATGCCGCACTATTTGATGCCAACCTGCCAGTGTTTGGTATCTGCTACGGCTTCCAAGCCATGGCAGCAACACTTGGTGGCACAGTTGCCCAAACGGGACTATCTGAATTTGGTGCAACTGAGTTAAAGACCGTTTCTGGTAGCTGCCTATTTGATGGGTTACCTGAAATTCAAAATGTTTGGATGAGTCATGGCGATTCAGTTCAACAAGCACCAGCTGGATTTACCGTAACAGCATCAAGTGCTGGAGCTGCAGTTGCTGCTTTTGAAGATCTATCCCGTGGCTTAGCTGGTGTGCAGTTCCATCCTGAAGTTATGCATTCAGAGCACGGACAAAAAGTACTCGAACATTTCTTGTACGACATTGCAAAAATCGAACCGACTTGGACCCCAGCAAGTATCGTCGATGAACAAGTCGCTCGCATCAAAGCTCAAATCGGCGATTCCAAAGTTATTTGTGGGTTGTCTGGTGGGGTCGACTCAGCTGTTGCTGCCGCACTGGTTCATAAAGCAGTCGGTGACAACTTAACTTGTGTGTTTGTTGATCACGGATTATTGCGCGCAGGCGAACGGGAACAAGTTGAACGTGATTATGTAGCTGCCACTGGAATTCGACTTGTTGTAATTGACGCTGCCGATCGATTCCTAAGTGAACTTGCCGATGTTACCGATCCGGAAACTAAGCGAAAGATTATTGGGCGAGTTTTCATTCGAATTTTTGAAGACGCGCAAAAGCAATTAATTGCTGAGGCTGGGGAGTCTGGAGCCACTATTGATTTCCTAGTGCAGGGAACGTTGTATCCAGATGTTGTTGAGAGCGGCGGTGGCACTGGAGCTGCCACCATCAAGAGCCATCACAATGTTGGTGGTCTTCCCGATGATATTGAATTCGAACTCTGTGAGCCGCTTCGTGAATTGTTCAAAGATGAAGTTCGCGCAGTGGGTCGTGAGCTTGGACTGCCAGAAGCTATGGTTATGCGTCATCCATTCCCAGGGCCAGGTCTTGGAATTCGAATTGTTGGAGCAGTCAGCAAAGAACGCCTAGACATTCTGCGAGCGGCAGATGCAATCGTCCGTGAGGAAACCACACTTGCTGGTTTAGATGCTTCAATTTGGCAGTTCCCAGTTGTGTTGTTGGCGGATGTCAGAAGTGTTGGCGTGCAAGGTGATGGCAGAACTTACGGTCATCCAATCGTGTTGCGCCCAGTATCAAGTGAAGATGCAATGACTGCCGATTGGACCAGATTGCCTTACGACGTATTGGCAAAGATCTCGAATCGAATCACAAACGAGGTTCGGGAAATCAATCGCGTAGTGTTGGATGTAACGAGTAAGCCTCCGGGCACTATTGAATGGGAATAGCAATGGAAATTCTTTACAAGGCTCTTTTTGTCCTTCACTTTGTTGGAATTGCAGCAATTGGTTATGGGTTCTTTAAAGAGCTCGCAAAGAAAACCTTTGGTGTAAATGTTGCAATGCTCCATGGTGCTAGCACACAGCTATTAACTGGCATATTGCTTGTAGGCTTGCACGAGTCCGGCTCGCTAGATAGTGATTACGTCGTTGATCACACCAAGATTGCAATCAAGCTAATCATCGCAATTGCAATTATTGCGATGTACTCAATTGGTAAGCGTAAGTCAGAGCAAAAGCTTTACTGGGCACTGATAGGTGCTTTAACACTTACAAATATCGTTATTGCCTACGCTCTTTAATTCTTAGTCAGGAAGTTTGATCTGACGAAACGCTTCGGCCAGACGTCCAGATACAAATCCAGCGGCCTCTGCTTGCATTTCGCCCCAGCTGCGAAGCATGCCTTCTAGATCTTCCATGTGGGAAGTCTGACTTACATGTGCTTCAAGCGCTTTAACTTTTCGGCTAAAGAATTCAGTTGTGTCCACCCAGTGATTAGGTTCGGTGTGGCCTTGTAGCCAGAGCCAGTTAACGGTCCACGCTTCCAGACCTTCTTTGTCTCGCAATTCAGGGTAGGCGTAGGGATTACGCACCGCTGGATAAAGCACTCGTGACGTTGCTTCGCCAGCCGCCATGTGGTCTGGGTGACTAGCCGGAAGGCGTTCCCAATTGCGCTCTGGAGATTGGGTGATTACAAGTTGTGGTTGAACTTGGCGCATAACTCGAACAATGTCACGCTGCACATCGTGGCTCGGTTCTAAGTAACCATCTTTGTAGCCAAGAAAACGCACATCAGTTACGTCATAAACCGCAGCTGCAGCCACCTGTTCAGCTCGGCGAATTGCCGGAATCTCAGAGCGATCAGTTGCGTCATCAAATCCACCCGCGTCACCATCTGTGCAAATACAGAACGTCACCTGCACCCCGGCCTTGACCAGAGCCATTACAGTCCCAGCTGCGCCAAAGTCCACATCATCTGGATGCGCAGTTACAACTAGTGCTCGCGTTACGCCTTCTGGGATTTCAATTCGTTCCATTGATTCATTACTCACGACGACCACTCTATTTCTTTTATGCCACAACACTGCATGTCAGGGTGCTTACGTAGACTGTCCGTGTGCCTTCACAACTTTTGGATGACTTAAATGAACCGCAACGCCAAGCAGTAGTTCATTCAGGGTCGCCATTACTTGTGGTCGCCGGTGCAGGTTCTGGCAAAACTCGAGTACTAACTCGCCGTATTGCATATCTCATGGCAGAGCGAAACGCTGCTCCCACCGAAATCTTGGCCATCACTTTTACCAATAAAGCAGCCAATGAAATGAAAGAACGTGTTGCTCACATGGTTGGCCCAAAAGCCAGAAGCATGTGGGTATCGACATTTCACTCAGCTTGCGTTCGAATCTTGCGTAACGAAGCTAAGCGACTTAACTTGAAACCTTCATTCACGATTTATGACACTCAAGACTCGGTTCGAATGCTGTCTTTGGTTTCAAAAGACTTAGGCATCGATCCAAAGTCATACAGTCCGAAATACTTACTCGGTCAAATTAGTAACTTAAAGAATGAATTAATTGATTACGAAGATGCGATTAGTAAAGCCGTTACCGCACAAGAACAAACCGTTGCCCAGGCATATGGCGAATACCAACGCCGATTAATGCTAGCCAGCGCAGTTGACTTCGATGATCTAATCGGGCACACAGTTGCACTACTTCAAGCATTTCCAGATGTCGCTGAGCATTACCATCGCAGATTCCGACATGTTCTAGTTGATGAGTATCAAGATACAAACCATGCGCAATATGTTTTGATCCGCGAGCTAGTAGGGAATGGAAAAGATGGTGTAACTCCTGCGGAACTTTGTGTAGTTGGCGATGCGGATCAAAGTATCTATGCCTTCCGTGGTGCAAACATCCGAAACATTGTGGAATTCGAACGGGATTACTCAGATGCCGAGACTGTTGTACTGGAACAGAATTATCGATCGACTCAGAACATCCTCACTAGCGCGAACTCAGTTATTGAAAAGAATTCTGGCCGCCCGGCAAAACGACTTTGGACTGCAGAAGGTAGCGGCGAAAAGATTGTTATCTATACCGCCAATGACGAACACCATGAAGCTGACTTCATCGTTACTAATGTTGCTGACTTGATTGATAACCATGGCTTTGAGTACAAAGATGTGGCCGTTTTTTATCGCACAAACAACCAGTCTCGAAGCGTCGAAGAAGTTTTCATTCGCCGGGGCGTGCCTTACAAAGTCGTGGGTGGAACTAGGTTCTACGAGCGCAAGGAAATCAAGGATGCCCTGGCTTACTTACGCGCAGTCTCGAATCCAGAAGACGACGTTTCAGTTCGCAGAATTTTAAATACTCCTCGCCGTGGCATTGGTGATAAAGCCGAAGAAGCAGTTGAAGGCTTCGCTCGCCGCGAAAAGATTACCTTCAGTGCAGCATTGAATAGACTTTCAGAAATTCACACATTGCCAACCCGGTCGGCGACTGCGCTTGGGGAATTCAATCGGCTGCTCAGCAACCTGCGCACCCTCGATGAATCTGGCGCTGGACCAAGTGCGATTTTGGAAGCAGCGATGGAAGCCTCTGGCTATCTAAAGGAACTAACTGCTAGCAAAGATCCGCAAGACGAAGTTCGCGTTGAGAATATCGCTGAACTAGAAAACGTAACTCGGGAGTATGAAGAGCAGTTTGCTGAAGACAATGATTCAGATGAAGTAGCCACACTTTCTAATTTCCTAGAACGTGTTTCACTAATTGCAGACTCTGATCAGATTCCGACGGGCGAAGAACATGGTGGCGTTGTGACTCTCATGACTTTGCATACTGCAAAAGGACTTGAGTTCCCGATTGTGTTCTTAACTGGAATGGAAGACGGAGTCTTTCCGCATCAAAGGGCACTTGGTTCAGCGACTGAACTTGAAGAAGAACGTCGCCTGGCTTACGTTGGCATGACTCGCGCTATGAAGCGTTTGTATCTTTCACGAGCAGTAGCTCGATCAACTTGGGGTCAACCAAATTACAACCCAGAGTCTCGATTCCTTTCTGAAATTCCAGCAGAGCTTGTGGATCGTCAAGGCGAAGAACCTGGACCGTTGGGACTTTCTGGATCGGGATCCTCAAGGCCGCAAAAGCGAGACGAGCCAGTAATGGTTCTTGAAGTTGGTGATCGCGTTCTGCATGACAAGTTTGGGATGGGTACGGTCACAGCTGTTGTTGGCCAGAATGAAAAAGCCGAGGCCACTATCGATTTCAAGAGTGCGGGAGAAAAGCGCTTACTACTGCGTTATGCGCCAGTTGAAAAACTATAAGTTAATTTCCCCAAAGCCATTTTGACGGATTAACAAATTCTCCATCTTTGGTTACTTCGAAGTGTAAATGTGGTCCAGTGGTGTTTCCAGTTGAACCTGACTTGCCAATTTCTTGTCCTGCAGCGACTTCACCAGAACTGTAACCAATCTTTGAAAGGTGATTGTATGTGGTTATGTAGCCACTGCCATGGTCAACCTGAATTCGATACCCGTACGAACCTTCCCAACTCGCTGAGATGATTGTTCCATTTGCTGCCGCTACAACTGGAGTTCCTGTCTTGACTCTAAAGTCCAAGCCGGTGTGCCAGCCACCAGACCAAATCCAGCCGCGCTGACCATAGCGCGCACTTAATTGGTAGTTGGTTTGAATCGGTTCGGTAATAACGCCAAGCTGACGAGCCAATTCTTTTTGGCTGGCTACTGCTTCGCGGCGAGCAATTTCTTGTCTGGCTGCTTCTTCAGATTTCTTTTCGGCGGCGATTAGTGCTGCTTCAGCTTGTTCTCTTTCAAGAATTATGGCTTGTTGTTCAGCTAGCAGAACTTGTGCTTGCTGGTTCTTTTGCTCCTGAGCCTGAGTAACGAGAGCAGTCAATTGGTCGGTTGATGCTGCAAAAGCCTGCAGAGACTTGCGCTCAACACCAGAAACCGTGGGTGTGGTATCAATGACAGCATCAGGATCACTTGTTGGATCATCCACAGTCGCCGCCGCTGCTACTAATTCTGTTTCGGCCAAAGTTTGTCGATCTTCAGAACGACTTGCAGCCTGGGCACGTGAAGTGCTGGTTTGAATTGACGCAGCTGGGGCTTGCGTTCCTTGTGCTACCAAGTTCGCAGTTGGGATCTCAAGGACAGATGTGTCGCCGACTTGGTTCACTCCGGCAACGGTGGATCCAGAAGTAGCAACCACTGAGCTCATACCCGCGACACTTACAAGAGCACCTAAGTACTTCCCAGAAACAGCCTGCTTTTTAGGGGCAGCATGTCGCGCAGCGCGATGACGACCGCGTGGTTCTGTGCTCATGTTAATGACCCTATCGGAAGGAAAAATGCTTAAGTTATAAGTCTTTTCTACCTGAATATGAGCACTTTGGGAAATGGAAATGGGGTGTCAGTGACTAAAGTGACATAACCCACCCTAAAAACACAGGGATAAAGGCGCATTTCGAATAATTCGCCACAAATGTTTCAAATAGTGGCAAATTGCGGGTACTGCTGGATAGGGCTGGATTAATTCGTGGCAAATTGCGGGTACTGCTGGATAGGGCTGGATTAATTCGTGGCAAATTGCGGGTACTGCGAATTTGCCTGTATTAATAGGGGGTGAGCCCAATTCGAATCGTTATCGCAAAACCTGGTCTAGACGGCCATGATCGTGGCGCCAAAGTCATTGCTCGCGCCTTGCGAGATGCGGGATTTGAAGTGATTTATACAGGTCTGCACCAGACCCCCGAACAGATTGTTCAAACGGCGATTCAAGAAGATGCCGACGCAATCGGAATGTCGATCCTTTCAGGCGCACACCTAACTTTGTTCCCTGCGGTTATCGAACTATTAGCTGCAAAGGGAGCCTCCGACATTGTGGTCTTTGGTGGCGGAGTGATTCCAACTGATGACGTAACTCAACTACAAGACTCTGGAGTTGCACATGTGTTCACCCCGGGAACTCCAATCGGAGATGTCGTTGAATGGGTTAGCGCCAACGTAGGTGTCGCAAGCGTTCGCTAAGGTTGTGTCACAAGCTAGCGAGAGAGTGACCCGCAAACCGTGGATCTATACGAATACCAAGCCAAAGAATTATTCGCCAAGCATGGCGTAGCCGTAGTGCCGGGCAAAGTTTGCTTCACACCTGAAGAAGCACATGTAGTAGCTACAGACATTGGCACAACAGTTGTAGTTAAAGCTCAAGTCAAGACCGGAGGCCGCGGTAAAGCAGGCGGCGTGAAACTTGCCGATAACGCCAGCGACGCCAAGGACCGCGCAAAGGACATTCTCGGACTTGATATCAAGGGACACATTGTCCATAAAGTTTTAGTTGCCGAAGCAGCAGACATTGCCGAGGAGTACTACGTTTCATTTTTGTTAGATCGGACTAATCGCACATTTCTTGCAATGGCCAGCGTCGAGGGTGGCGTGGAAATTGAAGAGGTTGCCGTAAACAATCCTGACGCTTTAGCGATGATTCGCGTTGATGCACTTGTTGGTTGCACCTTAGAAAAAGCAACTGAGATTGCAGATGCCGCAAAGTTCCCAGCTGAAGTTCGCGATCAAGTTATTGAAATGTTGCAGAGCCTTTGGAAAGTTCTGGTCGAAGAAGACGCAACTCTCGTTGAAGTTAATCCGCTTGCCAAGATTACTGATGGCCGAGTTCTTGCCCTTGATGGCAAAGTCTCGCTAGATGACAATGCGCAATACCGTCACGAATCACATCTTGCACTTATTGATAACGCACAAACTGATCCAATCGAATTGCGTGCAAAAGAATTTGATTTGAATTATGTAAAGCTTCAAGGTGAAGTTGGAATTATCGGCAATGGTGCAGGTCTCGTTATGTCGACCTTGGACGTAGTTGCTTATGCCGGTGAAGAGTTTGGTGGCGTAAAGCCAGCAAACTTCCTTGACATTGGTGGTGGCGCTAGTGCTCAAGTTATGGCCAACGGCCTGGACATCGTGTTGGGTGATCCAGAAGTAAAAGCAGTTTTTGTAAACGTCTTTGGTGGAATTACAGCCTGCGATGCAGTTGCCAACGGAATTGTTCAAGCAGTTGCCATGCTTGCCGAGCGTGGTGAGCCAATTACCAAGCCAATCGTTTGTCGAATCGATGGCAACAATGCAATCGAAGGTCGTCGAATTCTCGACGAATCAGGAATTGCGTTAATTGAACGTGTTGAAACCATGGATGACGCTGCTCGCCGCGTTGCCCAACTAGCTGCAGGTAAGTAGGACTTCTGATGGCAATTTTTCTGAATGCAGATAGCAAGGTTTTAGTACAGGGCATGACTGGCTCTGAAGGAACTAAGCACACCCGTCGTATGGTCGCAAGTGGCACCAATGTTGTTGCTGGTGTAACTCCAGGCAAAGGTGGCCAAGAAGTTGACGGCATCCCAGTGTTTAATAATGTTGGCGAAGCAATGGCAGCAACCGGCGCAAACGTTTCAGTAGTTTTCGTTCCACCCAAGTTCGCCAAGGCTGCAGTTATTGAAGCAGTCGATGCCGCAATTCCACTCTGTGTAGTCATCACTGAAGGTATTCCAGTTCATGACACTGCTGCATTTTTCCAGTACGCAGAGAACTCTGGCAAGACTCGTCTAGTTGGACCAAACTGTCCAGGCTTGATCAGCCCGGGGCTTTCAAATGCTGGAATCATCCCAGGTGACATCACGCAAAAGGGACGTATCGGACTAGTTAGCAAGTCAGGCACCTTGACCTATCAGATGATGTTCGAGTTACGAGATCTTGGATTCTCAAGTTGTGTTGGTATTGGTGGAGATCCAATTATTGGCACCACTCATATTGACTGCCTTGCTGCATTTGAAGCGGATCCAGAAACAGAAGTCATTGTGATGATTGGTGAAATTGGTGGTGACGCCGAAGAGCGTGCAGCTGCATTTATCAAGGACAACGTAACTAAACCAGTCATTGGGTATGTTGCAGGTTTCACAGCGCCTGAAGGTAAAACAATGGGTCACGCAGGTGCAATTGTTTCAGGTTCGTCTGGAACTGCGGCTGCGAAAAAGGATGCACTTGAAGCAGTAGGTGTTCGCGTTGGAAAAACTCCAAGCGAAGCAGCCAGACTTGTTCGGGAAGTCTTAGCCGGTCGTTAACTCGTGTCGGTTCAGCTATTTCATAGATGAACTGAGACGATTTTAAGTGTGACTGAAGGACTTCCGCGTAAGCGACCAGCGGGTGGACCACAACGTCAGTGGCGTCGTCCAATTCCTGAAGATCACATAAATCAATATCCGTCATTAATCTCGGGAGCAATTGCCGCGACTGCATCCGCAGTGATTGGTTACATTTTCACGCTGGGTTTCATAATGGCTGCTTGGCTATTTGCAGCGCACGGCACCGAATCTACTTTGCAAGTTTTGCGCGCTGCAGGTATTGCGTGGCAAGTACTTCATCTCGTTCCATTTGTCATCGGAACAACCACAATTGGTGTCCTGCCGTGGGGATTCTTGGTGGTTCCAGTGTTTGTATTGTGGAAAGCAACACAATGGTCATTGAAGAGTTCTCGACCGAAAACTGCAATTGAGTTTGTTCGTATTGCAGTTACCCTGAGTTTGATTTACTCCGGAATTGCGGGACTGGTTGGATTGATCTCATCAACAACAGATCTGTATACATCAACTGTCTCTGCTGTGATTCATGCCTTGTTGGTATCCCTTGCTGTAACTATTACTTCGATCATTAGTTACGCACCGTCACGAACAATTTTGACTGATGCCTTGCCAAAGTTAGTAGTGGCAGGAATCAGGCCAGCTGCTATTGCTTTTGGCTTGCTTTTCATCGCTGGATCACTGTTGACATCAGTCTCACTAATTCTTAATTGGGATCAGATCAGAGCAGTTACAGCTCTCATGGCACCTGGATTCATCGATGGACTCTTCATGACTTTGCTCGGCATCGGTTATTTGCCCACAGTGAGCGTGTGGGCTATGTCATATGTAATGGGTCCCGGAATCATGCTTGGTGGTGGCGGGATAGTCACTCCGGAAACTGCAAGCCCTGGTGCGCTGCCAGCTTTTCCGTTGCTTTCGATTTTGCCAAGTGAGACTTCGGCCTTCGCTGGCTATATCTTGATCGTTCCGATTCTTGTTGGCATTGCTATCCACTTTCTTATTCCACGAGAGCGATGGGCAGCCCAAGGTGACTCGATTGCGACAGCGCTTTCTTTCGTAGTCAGATGGCGTGAAATTGTTACTTTGCTGGTTTCTGTTGGTTTGCTTTCTGCTTTTGTTTGGATCGCAGCAGCTGCCTCAAGCGGCCCACTTGGCACAGGGTTTTTAAAGTTCATAGGTCCAGTTCCTGCTGAGGTTGCGGTTGCAGCCATCTCAGTTTGTGGGGTTTCCGCATTGCTTACGCTGGTAATTCCCCGCACAGTTATGTCACTTCTGCATTGCTGGTCTAACCGAGAATCAATTCCAAAATAGACTTAACGGGTGCCGAACTTTCGCGTAGTTGTATTGGCCTCGGGCACAGGCACCCTTTTCAAGGCATTGGCAGATCAAGCTAAGAATATCGGAATCCAAATTGTCGGCCTCATTTCTGAAGCTGAGGTACCCGCTTGTGACCTTGCGCGGGAATTGGGAATTCCAGTTACAGTTGTGCCATTTATTGAGGACCGTGTTAAGTGGGATCAAAATTTAGCTACTGAGTTAAGTCGACTTAAGCCTTCACTTGTTGTCTCTGCAGGATTCATGAAAATTCTTGGACCTGTTGTATTGCGCTTCTATCAAGGAAAAATCATAAACACGCACCCAGCTCTTCTGCCTGCTTTCCCAGGAGCGCATGCAGTTCGCGATGCGCTTGCTGCTGGTGTTACAGAGACCGGTACAACCATTCACTTCATTGACAAAGGCGTTGATACGGGCGAAGTCATTGCCCAAGCCAGAGTTAAAGTGGAGTTAGGTGACACGGAAGAATCACTTCACGAACGAATAAAGCAAGCAGAGCGTGCATTATTAGTTGCAACAGTTAGTGATATTGCAAACGGGAAGGTGACTCTGAAATGACCGAAACCCGAAAAGTTACTAGAGCGCTGATCAGCGTCTATGACAAAACTGGATTAACGGAACTTGCCCAAGGACTTCACGAAGCTGGCGTAAAGATCGTTTCGACTGGTAGTACGGCGGCAAACATTGCAGCCCTTGGAATTCCTGTAACTGAAGTCAAAGACGTAACTGGGTTTCCTGAATCTCTTGATGGCAGAGTCAAAACTTTGCATCCAAAAATTCATGGTGGGCTGCTTGCGGATATGCGTAAGCCAGAACACGTAACTCAATTATCTGAACTTGGAATTGAAGCCTTCGAATTAGTTGTTGTAAACCTTTATCCATTTGCCCAGACCGTTGCTTCTGGTGCCAGCATCGAAGAATGTATCGAGCAAATCGATATCGGCGGACCAGCAATGGTTCGAGCCAGTGCAAAGAATCACGCAAATGTTGCAGTAGTTGTTGATCCTGCTTCATATACCTCCGTTCTAAATGCCGTCAAGAGTGATGGCTTCACCAGAACCCAACGCGTAGCCCTTGCGACTTTGGCTTTCCAGCATGTGGCTCAATATGATGTCGCAGTTTCTAGCTGGCTGGCATCGGTAGTTTTACCCGACGCAGATCCATCTCAAGTTGGTTTCCCAGCTTGGTTTGGGGGAGTTTGGGAGCGCGCCCAAACTTTGCGTTACGGCGAGAACCCACATCAGGACGCAGCCCTCTATGTTGCAAAGTTTGGCAATTCCGGAATCGCACAGGCCGAACAACTTCATGGCAAAGAAATGTCATACAACAATTTCGTTGATGCAGATGCTGCTTACCGAGCCGCATATGATCACAAGGCACCAACTGTTGCAATAATCAAGCACGCCAATCCTTGTGGTGTTGCTAGCGACAAGAACATTGCGCAGGCATATCGAAAAGCAAATGAAACAGACCCGGTATCTGCATTTGGCGGAGTGGTTGCTGCCAATCAAAATGTCACCAAAGAAATGGCTCTGGCAGTTTCAGAGATCTTTACTGAAGTAATTGTGGCTCCGGATTTCGACGCTGATGCACTTGAAGTTCTCAGAGAAAAAGCGAGCATTCGAATTCTTAAAGTTGTTGCGCCAGATGAAGGGATTCACGTTGAGATGCGCCCTATATCTGGGGGCATGTTGCTGCAGTCACAAGATAGATTCCAGAGCACCGGTGATGAGGTTTCCAGTTGGCAATTAGTTTCAGGATCAGCAGCTGACCCAAAGACTCTTGCAGACTTAGAGTTTGCTTGGCGGGCTTCGCGTTGTGTTAAGTCCAATGGAATTTTGCTAGCCAAAGATCTATCTACTGTTGGAATCGGTATGGGACAAGTTAATCGAGTTGACTCAGCTCGGCTTGCAGTATCAAGAGCTGGCACAGATCGTGCAATGAACAGTGTCGCAGCTAGCGATGCCTTCTTTCCATTCGCCGATGGGTTAGAAGTTTTGTTGAACGCTGGAATAAGTGCAGTAGTTCAGCCTGGTGGGTCAGTGCGTGATGACGAAGTGATTGCTGCAGCTAATGCCGCCGGAGTCACTATGTATTTCACTGGCACTAGGCATTTCTTCCATTAAGCAGAAGCATTTGCTTGCATCCCACAGCAGAGCATTAAACAGTGGCAAGATAGGCAAGTTATGAAAACCTTTGTAAAACAGC
>JBIIAS010000118.1:0-3935 GCA_044239795.1 Candidatus Nanopelagicales bacterium
GAGTATTCCTGGTTGCACTTTCTAGTTCAGATGAACGAATTGCAAAGGTAGCTAACGCAACTACCGGCTTTGTGTATGCCGGTGCCGTCATGGGTGTAACTGGTGCGCGCACTTCTATTTCAGATGCAATCGAAGGACTTGTAGCTAAAGTCCGACGTCATAGTGATTTACCGGTTGCGGTTGGCCTAGGCGTATCTACGCCGGAGCAGGCCCACGAGATTGCCCTATATGCCGACGGTGTCATCGTGGGTAGCGCATTTGTTACTGCAATCAAGAATGAGGGAGCCGCTGGCGCTAAGGCGCTGGCACAAGCCCTTTCTAAAGGTTTAGCCCGCTAAAATTGATTACTTTTATTAAGTTCCAGCACTTGAAAAAGTGCGACATAATTGAGAGAACGTAAGTTATTCCTTAAACGCAACCTTAATTAATGGAGTTTTCGTGTCACAAGAAAACATGAGCGCCAAAGCCGCCAAAGCCGCCGCCGCTGCTGCCCGTCAAGAAGCTGCAGCACTAGAACAAAAACGTCAGCGCAAGATCCGCATTATTGGTGGGTTTGTTGTAGTTGCCGTCATGGCAGCGTTGATTGCAATTCCAATTCTTTCAAATAAGGATGCAGTTGTGCCATCCGATGCTGCGCTACCAGCTGGCGTAACTTCTGATACTTATGGCGTAAAAGTTGGATCTGCTTGGACTGCTCCAGATGCAGACAAGATTCCAGTTCTTCAACTTTGGGAAGACTTTCAGTGCCCAGCATGTGCCCGCTTCGAAGAAGCATCAGGTGCAGCGATACAAGGACTAATTGACGCAGGAAAAGTTCGTGTTGAATATCGTCCAACAATCTTCTTGGACAAGAATTTACTTTCTTCCAATACTGCTGCGGGAAATCCAAATTCTTCAGAACGCGCAACCATGGCCTTTGGTTGTGCAGTTGATGCTGGTGCCGAAGAGAAGTATCACCTAGGAATCTTTGCTGCTCAGCCTGCAGAAGAAGGCTCCGGATTCTCAACTGAAACTTTGATTTCAGTTGCTGAAGCATCTGGTATCACAGGCCCTGCGCTAGATACATTTACTGAGTGCTTATCCTCAGAAAAGTATGCTGGCTGGGTTGCAAACTCATATGACGCGTTTGATTCAGAAGGCGTTTCATCCACACCAACCGGAATTCTTAATGGAACTGAGGTTAGTGGCGATGTTCTGTTTGATCCTGCTCAGCTAACTGCTGCAATTGAAGCTGCTACCAAGAGTTAAGTGATCTGAACCGAAAATGCTTTTGATTCCCGCGTTCATTCCAAGCCCTTCGCAAAGCGTTTGGCAACTGGGACCAGTGCCACTTCGCGCCTATGCTCTCTTTATTTTGGTTGGCATATTTGTTGCAGTTTGGCTGGGCAATAAGCGCTGGGTAGCGCGTGGCGGACTTGATGGACAAGTTGCCGACATCGCAATGTGGGCAGTGCCATTTGGAATTATCGGCGGCCGCATTTATCACGTGATGACTGACTGGGAACTTTACTTCAGCGAAGGTGGCAAAGGCTTCTTAGGAGCCTTGCGAATTTGGGAAGGCGGCCTGGGTATTTGGGGCGCTTTAGCCTTGGGTGGAGTTGGTGCCTGGATCGGCGCCAAGCGACTTGGAGTTCCATTTGCACCATTTGCAGATTCAATCGCACCGGGAATTGCATTTGCCCAAGCCATTGGAAGATTAGGCAACTGGTTTAACCAAGAACTTTTTGGTCGTCCAACAACGCTGCCATGGGGCCTAGAGATCGCTACCGAGAACCGACCAACTGAATTCACGCAATTTGAAACCTTCCACCCAACTTTTCTATATGAAGCACTAGCCTGCGTTGCAATTGGATTCTTTGTTATTTGGGCCGATAAGCGATATGTCATGGGGCATGGTCGAGTCTTTGCACTTTACGTTGCTCTGTACTGCGCTGCCCGTGGCTTGATTGAGACCATGCGAATCGATGATGCCCGTCACATACTTGGCCTTCGCTTCAATGTCTGGACGGCATTGATTATCGGAGCCTTAGCCCTGCTGTATCTGGTTCGTTCCAGCGAAAAGAATCCTGGACGCGAACTTATGTCTGGCGGAAAGTTAGTTATCCAAGGCCAGGAACCTGTCGCAGCAGTAGCATCCAATGAAAAGGTCGCAGAGAATTCAGAATCGCTAACCCAAAGTTCATCTGAAGTTAAGACCGGCGAGTCCAAGCCGCGTGGACGTAGAGCGAAACCAAAGCCATAACAATTTCACGCACCACAATTACCCTTCGCATTAGCGGTAAACTAGAAGTAATCTCTGGTTAGGAAAAATTGTGCGTCGCGCGAAAATTGTTTGCACGTTAGGTCCAGCTACTGCTTCCCCTGAAATCATCAAGAACCTAGTCGCCGCTGGCATGAATGTAGCGCGACTTAATCTTTCGCATGGTGAGCAATCAGATCATGCTCGCTCGTATGAAATGGTTCGTGCTGCCTCAAACGAATCGGGCAAGGGTGTTGGAATCCTTGCGGATTTGCAAGGGCCAAAAATCAGACTGGGTCGCTTTGCATCAGGTCCAGTAGAGCTGCATCTGGGTGATTCATTCACGATCACTACTCGCGAAGTTGCTGGCGATGCAACTATCTGCGGAACAACATATTCAGGTTTGCCAGGTGATTGCAAGATTGGCGATCGAATCTTGATTGATGACGGCAAAGTTGGTTTAGAAGTACTGGAAGTTACCTCAGACTCAGTATTAACCCGTGTCACGGAAGCTGGGACCGTAAGCGACAACAAGGGAATTAACTTGCCTGGCGTCGCTGTAAGCGTTCCAGCGCTTTCTGAAAAAGATATTTCAGACTTGCGATGGGCTTTAAAGCAAGGTGTTGACATGGTGGCGCTCTCATTCGTCAGAAGCGCTGCTGACATTGCCGATGTTCACAAGATCATGGATCAAGAAAACCGCCGAATTCCGGTAATTGCAAAAATTGAAAAGCCACAGGCTGTTGAAAATTTGCAGGAGATTATCGATGCGTTTGATGGGATTATGGTTGCCCGTGGCGACCTAGGTGTTGAACTTCCGCTAGAACAAGTTCCTATGGTTCAAAAACGGGCAATTGAATTAGCTCGCGCGGCAACCAAGCCAGTAATTGTGGCAACTCAAATGCTTGAGTCGATGATTAGCTCTAATCGACCTACTCGCGCTGAGGCAAGTGACGTGGCAAATGCTGTCCTCGATGGCGCCGATGCCTTAATGCTCTCTGGCGAAACCAGTGTTGGAATAGATCCAATCCATGTGGTGCAAACCATGAGTCGAATCATTGCTCACATTGAAACTGAAGCCTTGGAAGATTTGCCGAAACTTGCAGATGATGCCCAAGGCGAAACTGCTAAGGCAATGTGTCTAGCTGCAGTCGATGTGGCAAGTCACGTAGATGCTGTGAGCTTGGTGGCCTTTACTGAAACTGGCAGCTCAGCCCGCCTGGTAGCAAGACACCGTAGCCGCACTCGTTTGCTGGCATTCACACCAAATGAAGATGTGCGCAACCGACTTACCTTGGTTTGGGGCACCGAAACATTTTTGGCACCCAGCGTTTCCCACACTGACGAAATGGTTGCCCAACTGGATAAAGTCCTTTTGGATCTAGGCATCTTCAAGATGCACGACCCGATTGTGGTTATCGCAGGCGTCCCGCCGGGCGTTCCTGGCTCTACAAACGGTATGCGGGTTCATAGATTGGGGCATGGAGCAAATAACGCTTAAGCGTTATTTGCTCCCAATAAGGGTGGGGCAAACTGAACAACGCCTAGGCGTGATCTGCTCCCAATAAGCACTGCGCTTTCGAGATAACGCTTAGGCCTGCTACAGTAATGAAAGCTTGAAAGCACGCCATCCTTTAACACCTGTCCCGTGAGGCAGGAAAGGAGGTAAGAAGATGACGCACGACTTTGAGCCACA
>JBIIAS010000119.1:0-3924 GCA_044239795.1 Candidatus Nanopelagicales bacterium
TCGCAGCACTCATGAATGCAGTTAATGGCGTTGGTGAGCCTTGATAAACATCTGGGACCCATTGATGGAATGGAACCGCACCAACTTTGAAAAGTAAGCCGACAGCGATCATGGCTATACCAGGAATAATCAGACCATCTTGAGATGAGTTTTCAATTGCGACAGCAACTGTGCTGAAGCTAATCGAAGATGTTGCTGCGTAAATCAATGCGGCACCGAAAAGGAAGAATGCACTGGAGAACGCACCAAGTATGAAGTACTTCAGTGCTGCTTCTTGACTTAGCAATCTACGACGACGTGCCATGGTAGCCATCAAGTAAAGCGGCAATGAGAAGACTTCAAGTGCAACGAACATTGTTAAGAAGTCATTTGAAATTGGGAACAGCAGCATTCCACCAACGGAGAATAAGTACAGTGGCCAAATTTCAGTTTGGAGCCAACCTTGAGCTGTGAACTGTCGTTCATCTTCACTGCCTGGCAATGTGGATGAACGTGACGCAAAAGCATCACCTTGTGGATCAATTTGTCGCTCGGCAAGCAATAGTGCGGCAACGAATGAAACCAGCAGGATGATTCCTTGAATCACCATGCCTGGGCCATCGATAGCGATTGCGCCACTTGCAGCCAACTCACGCAGTCCCTTGACTTGGCCACCGTTGGAGGCTGGATCACCGGCAAGTTCGGCTGTGGCATTAATTACTACATATGCAAATGCCAAAACGATGCTTGCAAATACCAACATAAGTTGAATTGGGCGACGCAAGGTGCGCGGAATAAATGCCTCGATCAAGACAGATAGAACTCCAGATGCAAGCAGGATAATGATTGGAGCTAGAGCTTGGTACTCAACGGAAACGTTCATGAGCCACTCCCTTCAATTACAACTGCTGGTTCTGGATCAGTCACACCTACATATGTTTGTACTTGCTCAACTGCAGGATTAATCACGTTTAAAGCAACCTGTGGAACGAAACCAAGTGCAATAATGATTGCCAAGATAGGTGCGATTGCAACTAATTCTCGACGAGTAATCTCAGTAACGGTTTCTTCAACTTCTTTACTTGGCACACCAGTCATCATTCGTTGGTACAGCCAAAGAATGTATACCGCGGCTAATACGATTCCGAAGGTAGCGATAATCGCAGCTGTTGGATTTACGGCATAAGTTCCAGCTAGTACCAAGAACTCCGAAATGAAGCTGGACATACCTGGCAGGGCCAAACCGGAAAGACCCGAAATCAGGAACACACCCGTAAGAATCGGGGCAACTTTTTGGACGCCACCGAAATCTGCAATTCGCTTTGAGCCACGGCGCGAAACCAGATAACCCATTACCAAGAACAACGCGCCCGTGGAAAATCCATGATTAACCATGTAGAACGACGAACCGCTTAGTCCTTGTGAGGTCATCACAAAGATTCCTAGAACGATAAATCCAAAGTGGGAAATCGAAGTGAATGCAACTAGGCGCATTACATCTGTTTGTCCGATAGCTAGAAGTGCACCATAGAAGATGCTGATTACCGCAAGCACAATGATCGCTGGCGCATAAAACATACTTGCCTCTGGGAAAATCGGTAGCAAGAAGTGCAGCATTCCAAAAGTGCCCACCTTGTCTAGTACACCAACCAGCAAAGTCGAAGTACCTGGTGTGGCTTCCGCGGTTGCATCTGGCAACCATGTGTGGAACGGAACCATTGGAGCCTTAACAGCGAATGCAAAGAAGAACCCTAGGAACAACATCTTTTGAGTTGTTGGATCCATGTTCAGTGTTGTGAGGGTCTCAAAGTCGAAAGTTCCTTGACCCAATTCCCGACTTGAAACTACGTAAAGTCCGATCAACGCAGCCAACATGAAAAGGCCGCCAACAAGTGAGTACAACAAGAACTTCATTGCCGCATATGCGCGCTGTGGTCCACCAAATCTTCCGATCAAGAAATAGATCGGGAACAGCATGGCCTCAAAGAATACGTAGAAAAGGAATAAGTCGTTAGCGGTGAAGACGCCGATGATGAAAACTTCCAAAGCCAGAATTAGTGCAAAGAACCCCTTGACTGTTCCTCGACCTGAATTCTCGGCATCCCACCAACCAGCAATGATTACAACTGGAACCAAAATGGCAGCCATGACAATCAGTGCCGCAGATATTCCATTGACTCCAAGAGTCCAGGAGATTCCAAAAGCTGGGATCCAGTCGTAGGACTCAACATGTTGCAGTCCCCCAGATGAATTATCTAGACCCATCACCATAAATACGGAACCAACCAATGTGGCCAGCGAGAAACCTAGCGCAACTTGCTTAGCTAGCGTTGCTTTCGCAGTCGGCAGCAAGAAAACCACAATCGACCCAACTAGTGGGATCAGCATCAACGTCGTTAGCAACATGATTAAAGCCTCACTAGTAGAAGTATGAGTGCAATCAAAACTGCGCCACCAAGCATGGTTAACGCGTATGAACGTGCGTAACCATTCTGTAGTCGACGACCGCGAGCAGAGAGGCCACCAATTGCGGCGGCAAGTCCACTAACTAGTCCATCAATTGCTTTGGAATCAAACCAAGTAAGTGAGCGAGTTAAGTACTGTCCTGGGCGCATGAAAACAGCTTCATTAAGTGCGTCACCATAAGCATCAGCACGGGCAGCACGAGTTAAGAAGCGAACGTTTGTCGGTGCCACAACAGGAACTGGACGGCGTCCATAACGCAGCCATGCAAACAACGCGCCACCAAGCACAACTGCAAGTGTGATTGGAATCAAAACTGAATGTGAAACAGAGTGCTCTGGCTTGGCATATCCAGTAATTGGCTCTAACCAATGCTCAATGTCTCCTACAAACAACATCGCCATACCGCCAAAGACTGAACCAAATGCCAAAACAATCATTGGGATAGTCATCACGGCTGGAGATTCGTGTGGATGAACATCGTCTTGCCAGCGAGCTTCACCAAAGAATGTCATTGCCATCATGCGTGTCATATAGAAGGCAGTTACACCGGCGCCAAGCAAAGTTGCCATACCAATTATGAAACTCTGGCTAAAAGCAACGTAAATGATTTCGTCTTTCGACCAGAAGCCAGCAAATGGTGGCACACCTATGATCGCCAAGAAGCCAAGCCCAAATGTCACATAAGTTATCTTCATCGTCGTTCGCAATGCGCCGTAATGTCGCATGTTCACATCGTCGTGCATGCCATGCATTACCGAACCGGCGCCAAGGAACAATCCTGCCTTGAACATGCCGTGTGTTAACAAGTGGAAGATTGCAAAGACGTAGCCAACTGGTCCTAGGCCAGCAGCCAGAACCATGTAACCAATTTGGCTCATAGTTGAACCAGCAAGACCCTTCTTGATGTCGTCTTTTGCAGTTCCAATAAATGCACCCAGTAGCAATGTGATTGCACCGATGATTACCACAGCGGTACGAGCAGCTTCAGAGAGATCGAAGATGGAGTGTGCTCTAACAATTAAGTAGACACCCGCGGTGACCATTGTTGCGGCGTGAATAAGTGCCGAAACTGGAGTTGGACCTTCCATTGCATCAAGTAGCCAAGACTGCAATGGGAACTGTGCGCTCTTTCCACAAGCTGCCAAAAGAAGTGCCAGGCCAATCCAGGTCACAGTTGATGATGATCCCGAAGCTACGGCAGCATCTACACCTTCGAAAGTTACGGTTCCAAAGGTTACGAACATAAGCATGATTGCTAGCGATAGACCAACGTCGCCAACTCGGTTCACGACGAAGGCTTTCTTGCCTGCTGCAGCTGCAGTTGGTTTTTGTTGGTAGAAGCTAATGAGTAAGTAGGAAGCCAGGCCGACACCTTCCCAGCCAACGTAAAGCAGGAAGTAGTTGTCAGCGAGTACCAAAAGCAGCATTGCAGCTACGAAAAGATTCAAATAAGCAAAGAAGCGGCGGCGATTAGGGTCA
>JBIIAS010000020.1:0-14921 GCA_044239795.1 Candidatus Nanopelagicales bacterium
CAAAAACACCCATAGGACCGTTCCACATAATTGTCTTTGCGTCGGCCAGGGACTTCTCAAAGTTCGCAATGGAGTCTGGACCAATATCCAGTCCCATCCAACCATCTGGAATGTTGTCTGCCGGAACTATTTGAGTGTTAGCATCTGCCGCAAAAGCATCCGCAACCACAATGTCGGTTGGCAAAACTATCTCAACATTAAGTTTCTTGGCCCGATCCAAGATCTCTTTTACATTTGCAATCTGATCGGTTTCCAGCAGTGAAGAACCAACGGAGTAACCCTTCGCAGCTAGGAATGTGAAGCACATGCCACCGCCAATCAACAGCTTGTCTACATTCGAGATCAAGTTGTCTATAACCTTCAACTTGTCACTAACTTTTGATCCACCTAGAACTACGGCGTAAGGACGTTCTGGATTGCTTAGAACCTTCGCAAACATGTCTGCCTCTGCCTTTACTAGCAGACCAGCAGCGTGTGGTAACTCGTTAGCTAAGTCTGTAACCGAAGCTTGCTCGCGATGAACCACGCCAAAGCCGTCGCTTACATACAGATCGCCCAGCTTTGCCCAAGACTTTGCTAGTTCCTGACGCGCGGCCGCTTCCCCAGTCTCTCGCCCATCGAATCTGACATTTTCTAGCATTGCGATCTGACCAGCATTAAGCGAAGCAACAACAGCTTGTGCGCTAACTCCAGCCACATCGTCGGCTAATGGCACAGGCATACCCAGAAGTTCACTTAGTCGAGTAGCAGCAGGTGCCAGTGAATACTTTCCTTCTGGCTTACCTTTTGGACGACCAAGGTGTGCAAGCACTACTACCTTGGCGCCGCGGTCTAGCAAGTTCTTTAGTGTTGGCAAACTTGCCCGGATCCGACCATCGTCAGTTATCTGTCCATCTTCGATCGGCACGTTTAGGTCGCACCTTACAAAAACTACTTTTCCTGAAACTTCAAGGTCGTCAATGCCACGAATCATGAAATTAGAGTTTTGATCCGACAAACTTTGTGATGTCTACCAGGCGGTTTGAGTAACCCCACTCATTGTCATACCAGCCAACAACCTTGATGGTGTTGCCCATGGCATTTGTTAGTGAAGCATCGAAAATACATGATGAAGGATCAGTCACGATGTCAGAAGAAACGATTGGATCCTCGGTGTAGCTCAAGTAGCCCTTAAGTGCGCCTTCGGCTGCAGCCTTAACAACTGCATTCACTTCTTCTTTGGTGACGGACTTCTTTAAAACTGCAGTTAGATCTGTTGCAGAACCGGTTGGAACTGGAACTCGCATTGCATAACCATCGAGCTTGCCCTTAAGTTCTGGCATAACCAAACCAATTGCCTTAGCAGCACCGGTTGTGGTCGGAATCAAGTTTGTGGCAGCAGCGCGGGAGCGACGAAGGTCTGGATGAGGGAAATCTAGGATGACCTGATCATTTGTGTAAGCGTGAATGGTTGTCATCAAGCCATGATCGATTCCGAATGCATCGTGAATTGCTTTTGCCATCGGCGCTAAGCAGTTGGTTGTGCAGGAAGCGTTAGAAATCACATGATGCTTTGCTGGGTCGTATGAATCATGATTCACGCCCATAACGATAGTTACGTCTTCATTGCTAGCAGGTGCTGAGATGATGACTTTCTTTGCACCAGCAGCAATGTGTGCTGCAGCTTTTGTAGCATCCGTGAAGTGTCCAGTGGATTCGATAACAATGTCAGCGCCAAGATCTCCCCAAGGCAAAGCGCCTGGATCTCGTTCTGAGGTCACAGTGATGGTCTTACCATCTACAACGATTGAGTTGTCGGTGAAAGTTACTTCTTTGCCAAGGCGGCCAAGGATTGAGTCATACTTCAAAAGGTGAGCAAGGGTCTTGTTGTCAGTTAAGTCGTTAATGCCAACGATTTCGATGTCAGCGCCGGTTGCTGCAATTGCTCGGAAGTAGTTACGACCGATGCGGCCAAATCCATTAATTCCAACGCGAACGGTCATTTGATTACTCCTAAAACTGAGCCAAACTGCATCCTTAGATGCCCCAAATTGCTACTGCTCGAGCATATCAGCCGTTAGGCCAGCTTCAGTGTTAGGGATGCCCAAGTCTGAGGCCCGCTTGTCAGCCATTGCCAATAGGCGGCGGATTCGGCCCGCGATTGCGTCCTTTGTCATTGGTGGGTCAGCCAGTGCCCCTAGTTCTTCCAAGCTTGCCTGTTGGTGAGTAACGCGAAGTTGCCCAGCTTCAAGAAGATGGGCTGGAATCTCATCGCCAAGGATCTCGATTGCCCTTGCCGCTCTGGCGCCGGCTGCAACTGCAGCCCGAGCTGAACGACGAAGATTTGCATCATCAAAATTGGCAAGTCGGTTGGCGGTTGCGCGCACTTCCCGACGCATTCTGCGCTCTTCCCAAGCAAGTACCGATTCGTGAGCGCCGATACGAGTAAGCAAGGCTCCAATCGCATCGCCATCACGAATCACAACACGATCAACACCACGCACTTCACGTGCTTTCGCGGCTATCCCCAAACGACGTGCACTACCAACTAATGCGAGCGCAGCTTCTGGACCTGGGCAAGTAATTTCCAAAGATGAGGAGCGTCCAGGTTCCGTTAGTGATCCATGGGCCAAGAAAGCTCCACGCCATGCAGCTTCAGCATCACACAAACTGGCCGAGACGATGTGCGGTGGTAAGCCACGTATTGGACGGCCACCACCATCAACTAAGCCAACCTGCTTTGCCAAATGCTCGCCTTCAGTAGCGACGCGAACTAAATAGCGACTTCCCTTTCGAATTCCTGCACCTGAAAGTACCGAGACTTCACTTTCATGTCCGAAGATTTCAGCCAAGTCGCGGCGTAACCGGCGAGCAGCCTGACCAGTGTCCAGCTCAGCTTCGACGACGATTTTGCCGCTTACGATGTGTAATCCGCCAGCAAATCGAAGTAGTGCAGAAACCTCTGCTTTACGACAGCACTTCTTTGTGACTGGTAGACGACTTAACTCGTCCTTTACTGCCGCTGTCATTGCCATGGGCTTATCCTGCCATGAGTGAATATTGAACTGAACGCCGAGGCTAAGAGAGTCGGGTCATGCTGATCGGAGGACTCTTCGGCCTTAGCCAACGGGGCTAGAACTAGCCTCGCCCCTGATGTCTCGGCCAACTCTTGAAGTGAGTCTGAGTTTCCAGACTTGTTTAGGCCAGCGTGATTGGCATCCGCCAGCACAACATCAACTTTGAAGTCCGGATAGCTCTTGGCGAGCACCTCTAGATAACTGGCAGCGGAGTAGCCTTCAGTTTCCCCGGATTGCGGCCTGAGATTGATCACCAATACTCGAGTGGCTGTTGTTTCATGTAAAGCCTGAGACATCTGTGGCACTTGGAAGTGAGTCAGCACGCTGGTGTACCAAGATCCAGGTCCTAGAACCACGAAATCAGCATTGCGAACTGCTGCAACAGCCTCTTCACATACTTGCGGATTCTTTGGCTCCAGGCCTATGGTCTGAATCTTGTGTGGCGTAGTTGCCACTTGCACCTGACCGCGTACCTGATCGGTATGTCCTGATGCCGTGAGTACATCTGCATAAATCTCTAGCGGCTCAACGCAAAGCGGCAATACCTTCCCTTTGGCATCGAGTAACCGGGCTACCCAATCAAGTCCTTCGACCAAGTTGTCAGTCTCTTCCCAAAGCGCAGTAATCAACAAGTTGCCGAGTGAGTGTCCGTCCAACTCACCATTTGATGAAAATCTATGTTGCAAAACTCTGGCCCACGTGGATCCCCAGGTGTCGTCGCCACAGAGCGCAGCAAGTGCCATACGCAAGTCACCCGGTGGCACGATGCCGAACTCTTCTCGCAGTCGACCACTGCTTCCGCCATCGTCGCTAACTCCGACAACAGCAGTTAAGTGTGGAGTAACTCTGCGTAATGCTTGGAGACTTGCTGCTAACCCGTGACCGCCGCCAAGTGCAACTACGTCGACGGAGCGCATTGGTGCGCCTGGCATTTATTCACGTCCCAAGTCGCGATGTACCACTCTTACTTCTACGCCTGATTTAACTAACCGCGCAGATAGATTTTCAGCCATGGCAACACTTCGATGCTTACCGCCAGTGCAGCCCATTGCGATCGTTACAAATCGCTTGCCTTCACGTAGGTATCCGTCTTCTACTAAATTAATTAACTCTGCATACTTTGTTAAAAACTCCTGAGCTTGATCCGAAGCCACAACATAATCATTTACAGCTGCATCTAAGCCCGTTAAATCTTTTAGCTTTGGATCCCAATACGGATTTGGCAAGAATCTCAAATCCGCAACTAAATCAGCATCCACCGGAATTCCATACTTAAATCCGAATGACATTACAGTTGCTCGCAATGCCACATGGTCGTCATCTCCAAACGAAGCTTCGATAGACCTGCGCAACTCATGCACATTCAAATTGCTCGTGTCAATAACTATGTCTGAGTCAGCGCGTAGATCACTCAGTAACTTTCGTTCACGTTGGACTGCACCAAGCAAGCTGTCGTCCCGCTGCAGTGGGTGTGGACGGCGCGAAGATTCATATCTACGTACCAGTGCTTCATCGCCAGCTTCAAGGAACAAAACTCGCAAGTCGTGACCGGTTGATTTGATGGTTGCTAATGATTCACGCAGTTCCTCAAATAATTGGCCACCTCTAACGTCAGCAACTACAGCTACCTTTCGAGAACCCGTTCGTTGTGCCACATAATCGACCACATTTGTCATCAGAGTTGGTGGCAAGTTATCAACTACAAACCAGCCGATGTCTTCAAGCGCTCGAGTTGCTGTTGAGCGTCCAGCACCAGACATGCCAGTGACCAAAATTACGTCGATTTGAGATTCACTCACGATTCAATTATCTCGCCTGTTGCGGTGTTAACAGCAACTTCGCTGGTGTTTTCTTCATTTAGAAACTGCCAGATTTGCTCTGCTTGAATTGAACCAATGCCAGAAACTTGCATTAATTCTTCGACTGTTGCAGCAGCAACTTTCTTAAGTGAACCAAAGTGAGCCAGAACTGCCTTCTTCTTAGCCGGTCCTAGACCTGGGATGTCGTCAAGCACGCTGTCCACCATGCCTTTAGATCTGCGATTGCGATGCAATGTGATAGCAAATCTATGGGCCTCATCGCGCACTCGCTGGAGCATAAACAAGGCTTCACTGCTTCGCGGCAAGATCACCGGGTAGGTGGCACCTGGCTTCCAGATCTCTTCCATGCGTTTAGCTAGCCCTACGACATGCATGTTGCCTACGCCGGCCAATTCAAGCGCCTTTGCAGCAGCGTTAACTTGTGGCAGACCACCGTCAATTACCAACAGATTTGGTCGGTATGGACGCTTTTCATCATGTTCCTTGAAGCGACGGGCCACTACTTGTGCAATCGAGGCTGTGTCATCGCGGGGGTCTTCAATAATGAACTGTCGGTAATCCTTCTTCTTCGGTATCCCGTCTTCAAAAACCACCAAGGATGCCACCACATTTGTTCCTGAGATGTGCGAGACGTCAATACATTCAATTCGCAGTGGTGCATCCGGCAGTCCAATAGCTTCCTGAATTTCCGCCAGTGCCTTGCTCCGCGTTACCAAATCCGTTGATCGCTTGGTTTTGTGTAGACCTAAAGCCTGCCCGGCATTAATCACCACGGTTTCCATGAGCATCTTCTTGTCGCCTCGAGCAGGAACCCGAACGCTAATTTGGGCCCCTCTAATCGTGCCCAAGAGTTCCGCCAAACTGCTGGCACTTTCTGGCTCGTGACTTACCAATACTTCAGTTGGAATCTCTTCTTTGGTAGCAGATGAGTAAATGTGCATCAATGCATCTGTCATCAAGGTCTCGCTGGTGGCATCAACTGGGTTTTCCATAATGAAACCTCGCTGCCCCACAATTCGTCCACTGCGAACTGAGAACACTTGTACTGCAGATTGCAACTCATCATGATGCAGCCCAACAATATCTGCGAATGTGTCATCCGGTAGCACCACAACGCTTTTTTCAAGCACTCTTTCCAGCGCAGCTAAATCGTCTCGAAGCACACTTGCTTGCTCGTAATCCTGTGATGCGGAAGCTTCATTCATTCGGCGGGCAATGTCAGTCATGATCTCTTTGGAGTTGCCCGACATAAACGACATAAATTGCTTCACTAAATCGCGATGGCCAGTTTCGTCGATCTTGCCCACGCAAGGTGCGCTGCATCGATCTATGTGGGCAAGCAAGCATGGTCTGCCCGATGCTTTTGCATTGCGGAATACTCCCGAGGTGCAACTACGCACTGGAAACACTCGGAGCAAGTGATCTAACGAATCGCGGATGGCCCACGCCTGAACATAAGGACCAAAGTAAGTGACACCTTTACGTTTATCTCCGCGATAAACGAACGCTCTTGGAAATTCCTCTTGGGTGGAGAGTGCTAAGTATGGATAGCTCTTGTCATCTCGATAACGGACGTTGAAATTTGGATCGAACTCCTTGATCCAGGCGTACTCAAGTTGGAGGGCTTCGGTTTCAGTCCGCACTGTGACCCAGTCCAAACTGCGGGCAGTTGTGACCATGGTTTGAGTACGCGGATGGAGATCATTTGCAAAGTAGGAATTAATCCGATTCTTAAGATTCTTTGCCTTGCCAACATAGATGACACGATCTTGACCATCTCGCCAGCGATAAACTCCTGGGCTTGTCGGTATGTCTGTTGGCTTATCCGAAATCTGCACGAGAACTACTTAGTTGCGGATTTTCCAGCTGTGGACTTCTTTGCTGCAGTTTTCTTTACTACAACCTGCTTTGCTGGTGCCTTCTTCGACGATAGAGACTTAGAAGAAGCGTTTCCTACTAGTGGTTTCAAGAATCGGGCAGTGTGACTTGTCGCGTGGTTAGCAACTTGCTCAGGCGTTCCGGTAGCAACTACCTTGCCACCACCTGAACCACCTTCTGGACCCATGTCAATAATCCAGTCAGCAGTTTTGATTACGTCTAGATTGTGTTCAATAACAATTACGGTGTTGCCCTTTTCGACTAAGGAGTGAAGGACTATCAGCAATTTTCTAACGTCCTCGAAGTGCAAGCCTGTTGTAGGTTCATCCAGCACGTAAACAGTGCGACCAGTGGAACGTTTTTGCAACTCTGAGGACAGCTTTACGCGCTGAGCTTCACCGCCACTTAATGTAGTTGCTGGCTGACCAAGGCGGACATAACCTAGACCAACATCAACCAAAGTTTGTAAGTGCCTAGCGATCGCAGGGATGCTTGCGAAGAACTCAAGAGCTTCCTCAACCGGCATGTTCAGGACGTCGCTGATTGATTTGTTTTTGTAGTGAACTTCCAATGTTTCTCGGTTATACCTGGCACCATGACAAACTTCACAAGGCACGTAGACATCTGGCAGGAAGTTCATCTCAATCTTTAGCGTGCCATCGCCTGAACATGACTCACATCGCCCACCCTTAACGTTGAATGAGAATCGACCTTGTTGATAACCACGCATTTTTGCTTCGGGAGTTTCGGCAAACAACTTTCGCACGTGATCAAATACACCGGTGTATGTCGCAGGATTTGAGCGAGGCGTTCTACCGATTGGACTTTGATCGACGTGCACAACTTTGTCTAGTTGATCTATGCCATCAATCTTTTTGTGGCGGCCTGGAACAGTGCGTGCGCCGTTTAGATCGCGAGCCAAAACGTTATACAAGATGTCGTTGATCAGAGTTGATTTACCCGAACCTGATACACCTGTTACGGCAGCGAACACCCCAAGCGGAATGTCGACTTTAACGTCAGCAAGGTTATGTTCTTTTGCGCCGTGAATCGTGAGTAATCGACTTTGATCAACTGGACGTCTAATCGCTGGTACCTCTATAGAACGCTTGCCAGACAGATACTGCCCAGTGATTGACTCTTTAGTTCCAATCAACTGGTCATACGAACCGCTGGAAACAACGTGTCCACCATGTTCGCCGGCACCAGGGCCAATGTCCACAATCCAATCAGCAGTTCGAATTGTGTCCTCATCGTGCTCAACCACAATCAGGGTGTTGCCCATGTCTCGGAGCCGTATCAAGGTCTCGATGAGTCTGTGGTTGTCACGCTGATGCAAACCAATACTTGGCTCATCCAAAACGTAAAGTACACCGGTTAGGCCGCTACCAATTTGAGTTGCCAATCGAATACGCTGAGCTTCTCCGCCTGCCAGAGAACCTGCAGATCTTTCTAGCGATAAGTAATCGAGCCCAACATCAATAAGGAATGCAAGTCTTTCATTGACTTCCTTTAGAACCCTGTCGGCAATGGCTCGCTCTCTTGGTGAAAGCTCAAGCTTCTTCAAGAACTCAGCACACTCGCCTATTGGCAGCTCTGCAATCTCAGCAATGCTTTTGCCATTAAGAGTTACGGCAAGTGAAAGTGGCTTTAGTCTTGCTCCAGCACAGGCTGGACAAGGTACTTCTCGCATGTAACCTTCGAGCTTTTCTCTACTGGAATCGCTCTCAGATTCCTGGTGCTTGCGTTCGATGTATTGGATGACGCCTTCAAAGCCAGTTGAGTAAGTGCGTTGTCTGCCATAGCGGTTCTTGTACTTAACTTGAACTTCATGATCGTTTCCGTGCAGCAAAGCATTGCGAGCCTTGAGCGGTAACTTTTTCCAAGGTACATCCAGGGCAAATTCCAACTCATTAGAAAGTGCCTTAGTTAATCGGAAGAAGTAATCAAATATGTGACCGGAAGCCCATGGATCGATAGCACCTTCTTCCAGCGACAAATCTGGGTTAGGAATAACGAGATCAACGTCGACTTCCATCTTGTTTCCCAGGCCAGTGCACTCGGGGCAAGCACCGAACGGTGAGTTGAACGAAAACGATCTTGGCTCTAACTCCTCGAATTGGTTTCCGTCGTACAGGCAAACTAAATGTTCGCTGAACATACGTTCCCGATCCGGATCATCCTCAGGCAGGTCGACAAACTCAAGTGTCACTAATCCACTGGATAGCCGTAATGCTGTTTCGACGCTGTCAGTTAGTCGCCGAACTGCATCTGACTTAACTGCCAAACGATCTACTACTACTTCAATGGTGTGTTTTTCTTGCTTCTTTAACTTGGGTGGCTCTTCAAGTGGATAAACCACGCCATCTATTCGAGCCCGGGCAAATCCCTGGGACTGAAGGCTGCGAAACAGTTCTGCGTATTCACCTTTGCGCTCCCGAATCACTGGAGCTAGCAGTTGGAATCTTGTGCCTTCTTTGATTTCGAGGATTCTGTCCACGATCTGTTGTGGCGATTGCCGAGCAATTGGTCTGCCGCAGTCTGGGCAGTGCGGTCTTCCGGCTCGCGCGAAAAGCAATCTTAAGTAGTCGTAAACCTCAGTGATGGTTCCCACGGTAGAACGTGGGTTGCGATTAGTAGATTTTTGATCAATTGAAACAGCAGGTGAAAGTCCTTCAATGAAGTCGACATCCGGTTTATCCATCTGACCAAGGAACTGGCGAGCATAGGCAGAAAGGGATTCGACATACCGTCGTTGACCTTCAGCAAAGATCGTGTCAAAAGCCAGCGAAGACTTCCCAGAGCCAGAAAGACCGGTAAAAACAATCAGAGAATCACGAGGTAAATCAATGTTTACGTCTTTGAGGTTGTGCTCGCGAGCGCCTCGAACGATTAACTGATCAACCACATCCCTATGTTAGTTGTCGGTGTCCTTGGGTGCATCAGTGATGCGTCCTGCGTGCGCACGGGCCGTTGGATCCTTACGAACCTTGATGAAGCTGGCCACAGTAGCAATGGTCAAGATACTGGCGATCACAACTAGTGAGATGGATGTCGGAATCTTTGGAATCGCTTCATTCTGCTCGTGGCCATAAAGCAAAATCAACTTCATGCCGATAAACACCAAAATGGCGGATAGGCCAAGTGATAAATAGACAAGTTTGTCCAAAAGTCCCTTTAGTAAGAAGTAGAGCGCGCGCAGACCAAGCAGCGCAAACGCATTAGCAGAGAACACCAAGAACGGTTCTTGCGTCACACCGAAAGTGGCCGGAATTGAATCTAGCGCGAATAGTAAGTCAGTTGCACCAATGGCGATCATAACTAACAACATCGGAGTGCCGTAACGCTTACCGGCCTCTTTAATCGTCAACTTTGTGCCATGGTATTCGTCAGTGAACGGAATCACCTTACGGATATTTCGAACCATGACATTTTCACTCGGATCAGGATCTTCGTCCCAGTGTTTAAACAACCCATAACCGGTGTAGATCAAAATCGCGCCAAAGATTACGAAAGTGAACGCAAATGCTTCTAGTGCTGCTGCGCCTAGTGCGATGAAGATTGCTCGGAAAATCAGGGCGAGTAATACACCGAACAACAAGACTCTTTGATGATAAATACTTGGTACTGCGAATTGCGTGAGAATAATGATGAAGACGAACAGGTTGTCTACGGACAAAGATTTTTCAACGAGATACGCCGCGAAGTATTCCGTTCCGAATGTGGATCCATAACTAGTCCAAACCCAAACGCCGAATGCAATTGCTATACCAATGTAAAAGAGTGACCATAATGCAGCTTCTTTGAACATTACGTCGTGTGGCTTTCGACTTACTGTCACAAAGTCCAGAACAATAAGTCCAAGAATTCCAACAATCAGCGCGGCCCATAGCCCTTGACTTACGTCCATTTGATTTCCTTAAGCTTTAGGGTCTTCGGATCCGAGATGCTCGATGGCATCTCCCCGGTGTTCCGTTGACTCTTCCAGTGCATGTGAAATCTCAGACTGAAGGGCCAATTCTGGGGAACGACGCACTGCAATGAGACTTGTGATTACTGTTACCCCCAAAACGGTTCCAATAAACATCAAAGATTGCGCGATTGTCACATGTGGTGGATGCAGGTCTGTAGTCCCGTCGACAGCCTCCAAAAACAGCTTTATGGCGATGAACCCAAGGATTATGGCCAAGCCACGGGCCAAGTAAATGATCTTGGATAGTAAGCCGTCCAGCAAGAAATACAGCTGTCGCAATCCCATCAAGGCGAAAGCATTGGCAGCAAATACCAGATAAGGCTCCTGGGTTAGGCCGAATACTGCTGGAATCGAATCAAGAGCGAACAATAGATCGGTGGTGCCCACAGCAAGAATCACCACAAATAGTGGAGTGATGAATCGCTTGCCATCAATTTTGGTTATGTATTTCGCTCCTACGTATTCCCGTGAAGTGGGCACATATTTCTCGACAAGGCGCACGAAGCCGTTACCCTCAGGATCCGGCTCTTCATCATGCGATCTCCAGACTGAAATCGCGGTGTAGAGCAGGAACGCAGCAAATACATAGAAAGTCGCTGCAAACTTAGCGATCGCAGCTGCGCCGATCACAATTAGAATTCCTCGAAGCACGATTGCTATCGCCACACCAATCAATAACACTCGGTGCTTAAGCATTTCCGGAACTGCAAATGATGACATGAGAACTAGAAAGACAAACAAATTGTCAACGGAAAGACTGTACTCAGTTATCCAGCCTGCCAAAAACTGTTGTCCGTACTCAGCTCCGAAATAGTTCCAAACAAAAACCGCAAAACATAGCGCTGCAATGATGTAAGCCACTACCCAGCGTGCTGCTTGTTTTGGTCCAAAGACGTGTGGCCTGGCATCAACTACAACGAAGTCCAAGACAAATGCAGCAATGAGGATTCCAATTGTGGCCATCCAAATTGTGGTTGAAACGTTCATTGGTCAACCATAGCGATAATCGACATATCTAGGCGTGACCAGCCTGCGCCATTTGGCGCAACTCTTTCTTAAGTTCATGGATCTCGTCACGCAATCTTGCCGCCAACTCAAACTGCAGTTCACTAGCAGCGGTGTGCATTTGTTCGGAAAGTTGATCAATCAAATCACCCAAGTCTCGAGCCGGAATACTACGCAGGCTCTCCCTGACTGAAGTTGGAACTCTAACGCCTGACTTTTGATCAGCCATAAACAATTCGGTGTCATCATCTTCTCTAGAAATCAAATCCGTGATGTCGGCAATCCTTTTACGAAGCGGCTGCGGGTCTAGCCCATGTTCTAAGTTGTATGCAACTTGCTTTTCTCGTCGGCGATTTGTTTCATCAATTGCAACTCGCATGGAATCCGTGATTTTGTCGGCATACATGTGGACTTCACCAGAAACATTTCGAGCGGCGCGGCCAATGGTCTGGATCAGGCTGCGATGGCTGCGCAGAAAGCCTTCTTTGTCGGCATCCAGAATTGCAACCAGTGATACCTCAGGTAAATCCAGGCCTTCTCGCAGCAAGTTGATACCAATCAGAACGTCGTACTCACCTAGCCTTAGCTCGCGAAGTAACTCAACTCGACGCAAAGTGTCTACCTCTGAGTGCAAGTAGCGGACTCGAATGCCTTGCTCCAGTAAGTAATCCGTTAAGTCTTCAGACATCTTTTTGGTCAGCGTTGTAACAAGTACGCGGGTGCCATTTTCCGCCCGGAGCCGGATTTCATGAATCAGATCATCGATCTGTCCCTTTGTTGGCTTAACGATGATTTGCGGATCTACCAGACCGGTCGGCCTGATCACTTGCTCTACGACGTCGTTGTTGACTACTCCAAGCTCAAACGGACCAGGAGTTGCCGATAGGTAAACAGTTTGACCAACGCGATCAAGAAACTCGGGCCACTTAAGCGGTCGATTATCCATGGCACTAGGTAACCGGAACCCGTGTTCAACAAGCGTTCGCTTACGTGAGGCATCGCCCTCATACATCGCACCAATCTGCGGCACAGTTACGTGGCTTTCATCGATAACTAGCAAAAAATCTTCTGGGAAATAGTCCAGCAGACAGTTCGGAGCTGAACCTGCCTCTCGACCGTCAATGTGCCTTGAGTAATTCTCGATACCAGAACAGAATCCAAGGTTTTGCATCATCTCAATGTCGTACGAGGTACGCATCTTTATACGTTGGGCTTCAAGCAACTTCCCTTGACTCTCGAGCTCAGGAATTCGAATCGCAACTTCTGCTTCTATTGCAGAGATGGCCTTATTCATTCGTTCCGGTCCAGCTGTGTAGTGGGAAGCTGGAAAAATGTAGATTTCATTATCGTCAGTAAGGATCTCGCCAGTAACTGGATGCAATGACATCAAACGATCTATGTCATCGCCAAACATCTCAATGCGAACTGGATGCTCTTCATAAACCGGATAGACCTCAATAGTGTCGCCACGAACTCGGAAAGTGCCACGCGTAAACGCAATGTCATTGCGGTTGTATTGAATGTCAACCAATCGGCGCAAAAGCGAGTCGCGATCAATGCTTTCGCCTACTTTGAGTCGTACCATTCGATCGACGTATTCCTGCGGGGTACCTAAACCATAAATACAAGAGACGCTGGCTACCACGATGACGTCTCGCCTAGTTAACAGACTGTTGGTTGCACTGTGCCGAAGTCTTTCAACTTCCTCATTGACTGATGAATCTTTTTCAATAAATGTGTCACTTTGTGGGATGTATGCCTCTGGTTGGTAATAGTCGTAGTAAGACACAAAGTACTCAATGGCATTATTTGGGAGTAGTTCACGAAATTCATTTGCAAGCTGCGCAGCCAAAGTTTTATTCGGCGCTAGAACCAAGGTCGGTCGCTGCAATCGCTCAACTAACCAAGCGGTTGTGGCGCTCTTTCCAGTACCTGTGGCACCAAGCAAGACGACATTCTTGTCACCCCTGATAATTCTTTTCTCAATTTCGGCAATTGCAGCAGGTTGATCTCCTGCAGGCACGAACTCACTAATTACCTCAAACGGCGCAACAGTACGTTGCAGGTCAGTAATTGGTCGCGTCATGGGTTAAGACTACGCTGAAATTTGGTGCCAGACTTTGGCAACTTGTTCTTGCAGTTGCTCGTGTGTCCCATTGTTTTCAATTACAAAGTCAGCAATTGAAATGCGTTGATCATCCGTTGCTTGGTTTGCCATTCTGGCATCTATATCGCCAAAATCTAAGCCTCGCTCTACCAGCCGAGTTCGGCGCAATTCTTTGTCGGAAACAACCATCAGGACTTTGTCGAACTGACTTTGCAGTTGCTTTTCAAACATCAATGGAGTGTCATAAACCACGACTGCTGATTCCGGCAATGATTTCCGAATCTCTCCAACTCGGGCAATTACAGCTGGGTGAACGATTGCTTCAAGTTTTGCAAGTTCGTTGGGATTTTCGAATACCAGTTTCGCCAAACTCTTTCGATCTATGTTTCCCTCATCATCCAAAATGCCTGTACCGAATGCCGTAACAGCGCTCGCGTATCCCGAGGTACCAGGTAGCAAGACCTCTCTAGCAATAACATCAGCATCAATAACTACTGCACCCAAGTCCGTGAGAATCTTGGATACGGTTGATTTACCGCTACCAATTCCGCCAGAAAGACCTAGATACACGTCACTACCTTATTCGCTAAATTGCAAAGTTAACCATCGAGAAATAGAAAAGCGGCTACCAAATCAATGGCAACCGCTTTTCTAATTTTGCTTATTCGGCTTTATCGGCCAATTCTGTTCTTAGTGCCTGCAGGCCAGCATCATCTGAGAGTGTTCCTTCAGAAGTTGTTTCGCCTGAGTATGAAGTTGAAACTTCAGCATCAGCGTTAGCTGCGGCATCAGCCTTCTTGGACTCGCCAACAGCAAGCTTGTGAGCTTCCCACTTAGCGTGTGCTGCAGCGTACTGAGCCTCCCATTCAGCCTTCTTTTCTTCATGACCTGGCAACCATTCGTTGGTGTCTGGATCGAAGCCCTCTGGATAAATGTAGTTTCCATTTTCGTCGTACTGATTCATGCCGTATAGACCAGCATCGAATGAATCAGTTTCATCAGAATCTACATCTTCATTTGCCTGACGTAAGGAAAGTGAGATGCGACGACGCTCTAGATCAATGTCGATGACCTTAACGAAT
>JBIIAS010000021.1:0-14888 GCA_044239795.1 Candidatus Nanopelagicales bacterium
TGAGGCGGTTTCGGCGCACTTCCCTGTAAAGCCGAATTAATGACATGCACACAAGGCGATCACAACTATCTCTGATCATGGTTGCGTCCCTAGCTGTCCTTGCAGGCTCTATAGTCCAGCCGGTCAACGCAGCAACAACTCCAAACTCTGTTCCTAAGTCATTTGCAATCTCTGGATCTGGCTGGGGTCATGGATTAGGCATGAGCCAGTACGGCGCGTATGGAATGGCACTAGATGGGAAAAAAGCGCCTGAGATCATCTCTCACTATTACCAAGGCGCGAACGTTTCAGAAGAGACTACAACTACAAAATTACGCGTTGGCCTACTGCAGGACAAAGATTTTGTTGCGATCAGGGGAGAAAAACATCCAGAGAAGAGTTCTGGGGGTTCGCTGGTTCTCTGGATTGATGGTGTGCAATATGAACCTGCTATCCCATCGGGTGTGAATCTAGTGCTGGGTTCAATTACCACAAAAGGTCAGTCATTAACTGCAGCTCGACTTAATGGAAAAGTTATCGGCCAGGGCGCAACAATACTTATCAAGTGGAATAACACATCGTCACTGGTCAACCTTGCATCTGGTGCCACTGCTACTGATGCAGTCACAAATTTGGGGACAGTCGCTTGCGCATTTAACTCTTGCAAGAATCGTTATCGCTATGGATACTTAGAAGTCAAGTCTGGGGCGCTCGCTAATGATTCAAGAGTCGACTTAAACGTGGTAAACGTACTTAGACTTTCAGATCAATATCTTTATGGACTGGGTGAAATGCCTTCGTCTTGGCACATCGAAGCACTTAAAACTCAAGTAATAGCTGCCCGATCGTTTGCGCTTATCAAATCTCGATCAATTCGGTCTTACTGTGAGTGCAATCTGGATACAACTGATGGATCACAAGTATTCTCTGGGTTCAGTAAAGAGTTCGCTTCAAGCGGAGACAAATGGAAACGTGCAGTGGACGAAACCGTTGGAACAACTGGAAGCACATCGGCCGAAAAGGCTCGCTCAGGTTTAGTAGTTAAAGCCGGAACAAAAGTCCTGGATGCTTACTATTCATCTTCAACTGGCGGCAAGACACAACCAAGGTCAGAAGTTTGGGGCGCTGGGACCATTTCGTGGTTGGTCAGTGTCCCGGATCCCTGGTCTTTGGATCCTAGAACTAAAAATCCAAATGCGAAGTGGGTAAAGACCATTTCGCAAAAGGAGCTAGTTGATTCGCTTAAGGCTGCGAATATCCCCGTAACGGATGTTGCTTCGTTTCAATTGGGTACTAAGTATAAAAGTGGCGCGGTAAGTAGTTTAGTTCTTCGCGACTCTGCAGGAAATGTGACAAAGCTGGAAATCGGACCGGGTAAGACTGTTTCGCCGGACCGACTTAGAGGGCTTTTAGGAATTAAATCAACTTACATTTCAAGCATTAAGCCTGGGGCAAGTTCGGTTCCAGGTTCAATTAACTCCACTCTGCTGCCACTAAAGAAAATCAGTAACGTGAGCTGGCCTGACAGCAATGTTTTGCCAAAACAATTTGACTTAAAAGGTAAAGTTGCACCAGCCCAAGTTGGTGCAACTGTAAAGCTGCAGTGCAAGGTAGATGGAAAGTGGACGACGGTTGCTACTGCTAAAACAAACAACATTGGTGGATGGGCTATTCGATGGAATGAACCTCCGGTGGGTAAACATAATTTGCGAATTGCTGCATCTAACTCCAAAGGAACAATTACAACTGAGATTAGAAGCGTTACCATGGTGGGCACCGTTGGGATTACAGCACCAAAGTCGGCAAAGCGAAACTCTTCATTTACGGTATTTGGCACCGTGACCCCAGCATATGCCAACCTAACGGTTGCCTTTCAGCGTAAAGTCGACAACGGTCCCTGGGAAACTGTTGCTCGCTTAAAAACTGGCACTGACGGTAAATGGTCAAGCACTCGCTATACAGGTTCGAAAAATTCAACGGTTTGGTATCGCATAAAGACAGAGGACTCCAGGGTCGGCAAACTGACCTCTAAAGTCGTTAAGACGACAATCAAATAGCAACGTAAACTAAGTTAATTCATCGTCAACTTTTAAAGGCGTACCCGTGTTTGAAAACATTGGCAAGTTTGTGGTCCGACATCGTAAAGGTGTTTTCATTGGTTATTTGATCTCTGTGCTTGTAGCCGGTGTTATCGGCGCCGGCATGTTTGGATCACTTAAAAGTCAGGGCTACGACGACCTAAATAGTGATTCAGCTGCCGTAGATCAACTACTTAAATCAGACTTTGATACTCGGGATGCCTCGGCAATTCTTGTAATTGATACCTACGCAAGCATCGACGATCCGCAATCCGTTGCGGCTGCGAATGATCTGCTTGATCAAGTTGCTAAAGAAGAAAACATTGATTCAATTGTTTCTTATTGGAACACTGGCCAGGAAAGCCTGAAGAGTTTTGACGGCAACGCAGGCCTGGCTTTGGTTTATTTCGAAGCCGGACTTGATACTGAACAGGCTGCTGCGACAGCAAAGATAATTCAGGACAATTACGACAAAGAGTCTGCAGGCACCCGGGCCTATGTAGGTGGCATCGAAGTTCTTTACGAAGCTATCAATGGTCAGATCAAAAGCGATTTGTTGATTGCTGAAGCTATCGCGATTCCACTCAACGTTTTGATGCTGTTGTTTGTTTTTGGTGCTGCAGTTGCAGCTGGGTTACCAATGGTTGTTGCTCTTGGCTCAATTGCTGGCAGCTTCTTTGCGCTTTACATAATCACGCAGTTTACCGATGTTTCAGTATTCGCCTTGAACCTAATCACCGGATTGGGGCTTGGTCTTGGTATTGATTACGCACTGCTAATTGTGAATCGATTCCGAGAAGAGTTAGCCAAAACCAATGACGTGAATGCCTCAGTTATCAAGACGGTCACCACTGCTGGCCGTACCGTGTTTTTCTCGGGCTTAACTGTTGCACTAGTTCTGGCTTCGATGATTCTGTTCCCGCAATATTTCTTAAAGTCATTTGCTTATGCGGGTGTGAGCGTTGTGTTATTCGCAGTACTCGCATCTGTGATTGCCTTGCCTGCAGCTCTTGCATTGCTTGGACATCGAGTAGATAAATGGAAGATTCGCCGAGGCGATCTGTCTCCTAAAGAATCTGGCGCTTGGTCTTCACTAGCGACTGCAGTAATGAAACGACCTCTTCTGGTAATCGTGGGAACGGTTACTTTGCTTCTTGCTTTGGCATCTCCAGCTTTAGATGCGAAATTCAGTCAGGTAGATGACCGAGTGCTGCCAGCAAGTAATCCAGCCGCTATTGCTTCAGATCAAATTCGTGAGCGATTTGAAAGCCAGATTCCAGTTGAAGTACTAGTTCCAATTTCAGTGTCCCTTGAAGAAGTGAATGACTACGCCAAGGAATTAGTTGCAGATCCAAACGTCATCAGCGCACTAACTGGTGAGTCATTCATTGAGGGTGAAGTTGTTGCGCCGCTGCCACCAGAGCAGGCTGTTAAGCCTTCCGAGGCACATCACCGAATTACGCTTTACACCGATGTTGAATCCCGCAACATGGATGCCCAGGATTTGATCCTTCGGTTACGCGCGATTGAACCACCGGTCGAAAACACTTTGGTCGGTGGACAGGCTGCGATCTTTACAGATTCCCAGGCTGGAATTTCAGATAACTTGCCAGCTGTACTGGGTTGGTTAACTATCGCAACCCTGATCATCTTGTTCCTGTTTACTGGAAGTGCAGTTCTTCCAATCAAGGCTGTGATTTTGAATTTACTCAGCCTGGCTGCAACTCTCGGTGTTTTAGTTTGGGTATTCCAAGATGGAAATGCCATGTGGCTAGTTGGTGACTTCACTGTAACCGGCGCGCTTGATACCTCGACTTTGGTTCTGGTTGCAATTGTGGCATTTGGACTATCTATGGATTACGAATTGTTCCTGTTGTCTCGAATCAAGGAAGAGCATGACAACGGCGCAGATACTACAACATCAGTAAGTTCTGGACTTCAAAAATCCGGTCGAATCATTACTGCTGCTGCCGTGTTGATTGCGATCGTGTTTGCGTGCTTCATGACCAGTGGGGTGACAAGTATCAAGATGCTCGGTCTTGGCGTTTCCTTCGCTATCTTGCTTGATGCCACAGTTGTCAGAGGTTTGCTGGTTCCAGCGTTGATGCGGGTTGCAGGCGACTGGAACTGGTGGGCACCTAAGCCAATGCGAAAACTGCATGCTCGCTTTGGCATCACCGAATAAGCATTCGGAGATAGTCCGTGGCAATTCTTATTGATCAAGCACAGTGGCCATGGCGTGATTGGTTATGGTGTCACATGATTAGTGACACTTCGGTTGCTGAGCTTAAGGAATTTGCCTCGGATCTTGGACTTCCAGAGCGTGGATTTCAGGGTGATCATTTTGATGTTCCTGAGCATATGCGGCAAATTGCAATTTCAGCTGGCGCCATCGAAGTCAACACTCGTGAGATATTGACGGCACTTTACAGCTCTGGGCTTCGTCAACCACCTCACCAGCGACACGGCAGGCCAAAGCAAGTTCCAATTCATCAGCCGTAATGCTGTAGCAACTGCAATTGCATTTCGCCTTCTGACACAATGAGCATATGACCTCAAACCAAATCAGCAACACTCAAGTCAACCTGGCAAAATTCGCATGGATGTCGATAGTTGTAAGCGTTGTTGTATTTGGAATGAAAATGGCTGCCTGGTGGGCAACAGGATCAGTTGGTCTACTCTCGGATGCACTTGAATCAACCGTAAATATCGTTGCCGCAGTTGTCGCCTTATTTGCTCTTCGGACTGCGATGAAGCCAGCTGACGAGCTGCATCACTTTGGCCGCGGCAAAGCCGAGTACTTCTCAGCCTCAATCGAAGGCTTCATGATTTTGCTAGCTGCACTGATTATTGTCTACACGGCAGTAGAGCGGATAATCACACCTCGCGAGCTTGAGCAGATTGGTTGGGGATTAACAATTTCAACCGTCGCTGCCTTAATCAACGGAGGTGCGGCCTTGATTTTGTTGCGGGCAGGAAAGCTTCACCGATCGCCAGTTCTGGTTGCTGATGGCAAGCACTTGATGACAGATGTCTGGACATCTGCTGGAGTCATAGTTGGTGTTGGTTTAGTTGTAGTAACCGGCTGGAATCGTCTTGATGGCATTGTGGCATTAGCCGTTGGCTTAAACATCATTGTTACTGGCGTCAACTTACTTCGCAGCAGCACTGCTGGCCTGATGGACAAAGCTCTATCGGATGAAGATCATTTAAAGATTGTGAAAGTCTTAACCAAGTACGAAAGTGACGAAGTAAAGTTCCACGAACTACAAACTCGGGAAGCTGGGCGTCAGCGTTTTGTTTCTATGCACGTTTTAGTTCCTGGTGCTTGGTCAATTCAAAAAGGTCATGATTTGTCAGAAGATCTAGAGGCGGACATCATTGCTGAACTTCCAAACACCATTGTTACAACTCACGTTGAACCTATAGAAGATGAGCGCTCTTGGGCGGATCAAACCGAAGGCCAATATCGTTGGCATTAGTTTTGTGAAACTTCCTTGGCGACCCGACGTTCAGTAATGAAAGACATCAGTGGGATTGTTCCCGCCAACATGATCAAAATAGTTTTACCGAAAGACCACTTTAGTTTTGTAGACAACATAAAGGTTGCAACCACATAAACCGGAAACAGGTAACCATGCGCTGTCCAAGCAGCTGCATAAAACGGTGGCTCTGGGTTTTCCAGTACTCGAACTGAAATCAGGAACGCTGTCAGAATCAAAAGAACTGAACCAACAACTACCGCCATGACTCGATAGAACATCCACTGCTTTGCAAAGTCTTCACGATTCATTGTCATGTCCTAAGTCTGCATCACTTTTGGCAATTTCTGCGAATTCCAACTCGTCACGCGCCACTCGAACCCACATCATTGCCACAATTCCAGCAAAGAAGAGCCAGTTAAATGTGTATGCAACGTTTTGCCAATTCAAGCCTTTTACTACTGGCTCAGTAAAGATGGGATTCACTAGAACGAGTGAATCTGACGGGGATGTTGCCACTAGGTAGCCATCGTGCGCGATGGTTCTGGAATTTTCGACAATCAAGTTGGTGGTTAGTGGCTCAATGCCATTAACCAGTTTGAGACCCGGGACATCCTCACTTGGCTGCATCACGCCAGTTACTGTTTCCATGCCGCTTGCTAATGCGATTTGATCTGGGGTTTCAGTAAATCCTCGAACAACTCCCAAGCTAGATTCATCTGCAAGTTCCATGATGTCTACAACCCAATAACCCACTGGCGGTAAGAACTCAGCAATAACTTCAATTTCTGGATCGGGATTAACCATCGACTTACCATCAATAATTCGCTCAGGCATCAGAATTCGTTCGTCTGGTTGCCAAGTTCCGGTAACTGAAGTTGGAACCGCAACTGAGGAAGCGGGCAAATAGTCTCGCAGCGGACTTAACTCTTCAAACGAAAGCACAGTTACATTTGCTGGTGGAACGTAAGCCTGGGCTCTGTCCCATTGCCAATACGCCAAGCCAAGGCAGGCAAAAAGTGAGAATGCGCCAAGGGCGTGGATCGCAACTAAGCGAATTGAAAAATGGCGCTTCATGACTTCTTATTGTTCGTTAGTGTCCTGCTCGAAGTTAACTTTCTTTATGTGTCGATTGAAGCTGAACATCAAGATAACAACTGCGATGGTGAGAATCAGCAAAACAATTCCACCGATTGGGCCCGGGTTAACTGTTGATGGATCAAGAATTGTCGATGACGGAAACGGCTCTGGTGAAGTTCCCGCAATTGAAGTGATTAACCTAAACATCTACGCTCCCCTTAGTCCTTCAAATAAATCTGTCTCCTCCACAATTTCACCAATTCGTGAAATAGCAAGTTCATAATCTTCCGTCGGCCATATTTCGATAAGTTTTTCATTTGGAATTGCAAACCAGCTGCCATTTGGATCAATTTGAGTTTCGTGCGCCTTTAGCGCTGCTTCTCGAATTGGGAACCAGTTAGCACAATCGATCCGTGCCGTGACGCGATCTGTTACTAAATCTTCGTCTTCCCACTCATCGAGCCATTCTTGATATGGCGAATCAATGCCTAAGTCTTGACATGCCTCATGCATTGTTTGGACGCGCAGTTTTGAAAATCCATGGTGGTAATAAAGTTTTGCAGCCGCCCAAGGTTCTTGATCAGTTTTGTAATCAGGATTGGCAGCTTGGTCCCAGGCAAACATTGAAACTTCATGAGTTCTGATGTGATCTGGATGTGGGTAGCCACCATTTTCGTCATAAGTAGTAATTACGTGCGGCTTAAACTCTCGAACTATTTCTACTAACGGTGTGCTAACAGTTTCAAGAGGCAAGTCAGCAAAGCATCCTTTTGGAAGCGGAGGCTTTGGATCGCCATCTGGCCACCCAGAGTCTTCAAATCCTAACCAACGGTGCGAGACGCCAAGAATTTCAGCCGCTCGCTTCATTTCGTCCTTGCGCACTTCAGAGATAGATCTATCTCCGAGCTCAAAGCCAGGATTGAGAATGTCGCCACGTTCCCCGCCGGTGCAACTCACCACCATGATCTGCACACCTTCGCTGATGTACTTTGCAGTGGATGCTGCGCCTTTGCTGGATTCATCATCTGGATGAGCGTGGACAGCAAGCAATCGAAGTGGTTCGCCATTTGCGGGCAAACACATTTCCACACCAGAAGTTGTGAGGTTAGATTGCGCCATGCCTCTATTCTCCACTATCTCGCTCAAGGACGTATTCTGGAGGGAGTATGCCAAACAATTCAAACCTTCCAGAGCACATCCAACTTCGATATGGTGTGCGACGCCGTCGCGTAGTTCCAGTTTTAATTGGAGTCTTGATTGCTGGCGTTATTTCCGGAAGCCTTGCCTATGGTGCATTTCGTCAACAAAATCCGAGTGTCAGCGAGCAACTCCTGACATTCGAAGTTGTTTCACCGACGCAGGTTAATGTGACTTGGGAGTTGGCTCGCGGTCCAGAACTAGCAACTTACTGTGTACTTCGAGCTCAAGATATCTCTCGCACTGATGTGGGATACGCAACGGTAATGATTGCTGGTGGCAGTGAATATGAGCAGATCACCTACCCATTAACTACTAATGGCCAGGCTGTACTGGCTGAAGTTCTTGGCTGCTCAAACACTGAAAACATGCGGGTTCCCCCAGCAAATTTCCCACCAGGCGTGAAGATTCCGGAGCAGGTAGCGCCTGGAGTCGCACCAACTAGCTAAATACGCGTAATCTCTATCGAATGAACGAAGTTTGGTTGACGCAAGAGGCATACGATCGGCTCAAGGCTGAGCTGGAGCATCGCAGTGGCGAATTTCGCGAAGAGATTAAAGCACGTATCACTGCCGCTCGCGAAGAAGGCGACTTAAAAGAAAATGGCGGCTATCACGCAGCTCGAGAAGAGCAAGGCAAGAATGAAGGCCGCGTTCGCCAACTAACAAAGATGCTGGAAGCAGCTCAAATCGGAACACCTGAAATTGAAGAGGGTATTGTCTCCCAAGGCATGGTTGTAACCGTTAACTTCCCAGACTTAGATGACACTGAAACATTTCTGCTTGGTTCACGCGAGGAAGCTGCGCATACTTCAATTGATGTTTACTCACCAACTAGTCCGATGGGCGCAGCGGTGCTTAATAAAGAAGTTGGCGCAGAGATTTCCTACGAAACGCCTTCTGGAAAAACCCTGCGCATCGTTATCGTTGCTGCAGAGCTTTACGTTCCTTAGTGCTACTTGTTACGAGTCTTAAAGGCTCGCACAGCTAGCGGTGCAAAGATCGCCAGCAGCAAGAAACAGTATGCAAACGAAAGCTGAACTGGGTAGCGCTCTGGGAATGAATCGCCAAGCAATGGTGTTGGGTTTCCAAACAACTGACGAGCAGCAAGTGCAAGACATGAGACTGGATTCCACAGCACGAATGGCTGTAACCAACCTGGCATTGTGGCAACAGGCGTGAAGATGTTGGATGCAAACGTAAACGGGAAAATCCAAGCTAAGCCTGCAGTGCCAGCAACTTCAGAGTTCGGCATGTGCAAACCGATCCAAGCGCCAACCCAAGTGATCGCATACGCAAATGAGGCAAACATTAAGTAAGCCAAAGCCGCATCCGAGAAACCGTTATGAATTCTCCAGCCAACAGCTAAACCTGTGATGGAAAGGATCGCGATAACCAAAATGTTCTGAAGCAACGAGGCCAAAGTGTGTCCAGTTAGAACCGCACCTGGTCGCATCGGCAAGGAACGGAATCGATCCATGATTCCCTTGCTGGCATCTTCAGTAATACCAACGGTGATACCAGCGACGGCAAACATAACGGTCTGAGCCAAGATTCCTGGAATCAAGTATTCGCGGTAAGCCTGAGCTCCACCCGGGCCAACGTCAATTGCGCCACCAAATACGAATGCGAAAAGCAATACGAACATAACGGGCTGAATCAATGCAAAGAAAAGTGATTCAGGAACGCGGGTGATCTTTAGCAAGTGGCGACGTGACACCGAAATGCTGTCAGTGATCAACCAACCAAAGCGAGGACGTGGTGCAGTGACTTCCTTAACTGAATCTGTTGTAAAAGTACTCATGGTTATCTTCTACCCCTTCGCCCACGGCGTCCCTTAGCCGGCCCTGTGGCTTCTTCGTTGTTTTCAGTTACATGCCCAGTCAGACTTAGGAACACATCATCAAGTGTTGGTCGACGCAATGCAATGTCAGCAATCGAAATATTGTTTTCATCTAACTTGCGAACAATATTCACAATCGCTGTTGATCCACCGGCTACTGGCAGCAGGATTGTCTTGGTTAAGTCTTCAGTAATTGCTGGTGCGGAGCCAAATTCGGCAATTGAAATTGCTGCTTTGGAAACATCTTGAGCAGATTCAACAACAATCTCTATTCGATCGCCACCTACTTGTGACTTAAGTTCATTTGAAGTTCCCTTGGCAATTACATTGCCTTGATCGAGTACAACGATGCGATTTGCCAGCTGATCTGCTTCTTCTAAGTACTGAGTTGTCAGCAATACTGTGGTTCCTTCTGCAATCAAATCTTCAATCACAGACCACATGCCTTGGCGACTGCGTGGATCCAGACCAGTTGTTGGCTCATCAAGGAACAAAACGTTTGGTCGACCAATTAAGGATGCAGCTAAGTCAAGGCGTCGACGCATACCGCCTGAGTAACCCTTGATGCCACGATCCGCTGCGTCCGATAAATCAAAGCGATCAAGTAATTCAGCAGCGCGCTTGGCAGCATCGAACTTGCTCAAGTGAAATAGGCGACCGAAAAGTTCTAGGTTTTCACGACCAGTTAAGTACTCGTCCACCGCTGCATACTGACCAGTTAGTCCAATCACGCTGCGTACTTCATCTGGCTGAGTTGCTACATCAAAGCCACCAACACTGGCGGTACCACTGTCTGCCTGAAGTAGCGTGGCCAAAATTCTCACAGTTGTTGTTTTGCCGGATCCATTAGGTCCAAGAAGGCCAAGAACAGTTCCTTGCTCAACTTCAATGTCGATTCCATTAAGTGCAATTACATCTCCGTAAGCCTTAGCTAATCCGGATGCCTTGATTGCCAGTGTCATATTCGCCTAAATCCTTAAAGGTGTTACTCAATAGCCTTAACTTACCAGTGGGAGTAATACTCAAATCCCATAGTTGTAGGTCAATGGTTGTGTGTAAGGTCACTTGATTTCCAAAGAAATTAGATTGTTAAGCCCAAGCGTGCCAATATTGACCAGTGCAACCAGTGAATCTAGATGATATTAATGATGCAGCCAAGCTGCTCGATGGCGTAATCAAAAAGACTCCATCAATTAGTGCTGGCTGGATTGAAAAGAAGTATGGCGTTGATGTCACATTCAAGTGTGAAAATCTACAGCGCGCTGGATCATTTAAAATTCGTGGTGCATATAACCGAATCGCGCGACTTTCTCCGGCAGAACGAAGTAACGGTGTTGTTGCTGCAAGCGCTGGAAACCACGCCCAAGGTGTTGCACTTGCTGCTCAAATCTTAGGCATTAAGGCAACAATCTTTATGCCGGAAGGTGCAACGCTACCTAAGTATCAAGCAACACTTGGCTATGGTGCGGACGTACTTTTTCATGGCAAAACTATTGATGAAGCGCTAATGGCTGCTAGCGAGTTTTCAAATGAAACTGGCGCGGTATTCATTCACCCGTTCGATCATGAACACATTGTTGCTGGGCAAGGCACCATGGGTCTCGAAATTTTGGAACAAAACCCTGACGTTAAGACCGTTGTGGTTTGCACTGGTGGCGGCGGATTATTGGCTGGCACTGCACTTGCCATCAAGAGCTTGCGACCAGACATCAAAGTTATCGGCGTCCAAGCAGAAATGGCTGCTGCCTATCCCCTATCTCTTGCCGCTGGCTCGCCACAAATGTTGCCGAAAATGTCAACTATGGCTGACGGTATCGCGGTTGGAAAACCTGGCGAAGTTCCATTCAAAATCATTCAGCAGCATGTTGATGAGATTAGAACTGTTAGTGAAGCCTCTTTGGCGCGCGCACTGCTACTAACTTTGGAACGAAGCAAGCTACAAGTTGAAGCTGGTGGTATCGCAGCCGTTGCCGCCATTCTGGATGATCCAGACTCATTTGAAGGTCCAGTAGTTGCAACACTGTCCGGTGGCAACATTGATCCCCTCTTGCTTAGCCGCGTACTGCGAACTGGTCTTGCAACTTCTGGCAGATTCTTAATGGTTCAAGTTAGATTGTCTGACCAACCAGGATCGCTTGCAAAACTTTTGGCTTGTGTGGCTGAACTTGGAACCAACATCATTCAAACCTCACACACTCGCATGAATCCAGCTTTAGCAATTAGCGAAGTTGATGTTGAAGTTGAACTTGAAACTCGTGGCTTTGAACATCGTGAGCAAATTCTGGGTGCGATCGTTGCCCATGGTTTTGAAATTGTGACTTACTACTAAAAATGCGCAAACTACTCGATCGATACTTTAAAGATCTTCCTAGCGAAGTTGCAGTACTGACCGCAGTTGCATTTTGCGTTGCTCTTGGGTTTGGAATTGTTGCGCCAATAATTCCGGTGTTTGCACAAACCTTTGAAGTCTCAGCCTTTGCGGCCAGTTCGGTAATCAGCGTTTTTGCTCTGATGCGATTCATTAGTGCGGCACCAAGTGGTTGGTTAGTTAACAGATTTGGCGAACGAAGTGTCCTTTGGATTGGACTCAGTATCGTTTCACTTTCCAGTGCTTTGGCGGGCTTCTCACAAACATTTGAACAATTGATTATTCTTCGTGGCATCGGTGGCACTGGCTCAGCAATGTTTACCGTGTCCTCAATGTCATTACTACTGCGCACAGTTGATGGCGCACATCGTGGCCGAGCAGCCAGCACTTATCAAGGTGGTTTCCTCTTTGGTGGATTAGCTGGACCAGCAGTTGGTGGCTTGGTCGTCGGCTTAAGTATTCGAGCACCGTTCTTTGTTTATGCTGCAACGCTTAGCTTGGCAGCACTTACTGCATACTTCGCACTACCAAAGGGTCTAGGTCATCCAACCAAGGACACCTCAGATTCTGCTGAAGTCCAAGAGCCAGCAATGGCACTTCGAACTGCACTAAAGTTCCGTGCCTACTGGACTGCGCTTGTTGTAAACCTTTCAAACGGTATGACATCATTTGGACTTCGATCGGCTTTGATTCCGCTGTTTGTAGTTTCAGTTCTACAAAAGAGCCCCGCTACATCGAGTTACGGATTCTTGGCCACCAGCGTGGTTCAGGCATCACTACTACTTCCAGCCGGTCGAATGACGGACACCAAAGGTCGCAAGCCTTCGATGATCATCGGCACGGTCTTCCTAGTTGTTTCGATGCTGTGTTTAGTTGCTAGCGAGACGTTACTTGGGTTCTACGCAGCCATGGTTGCCATGGGAGTTAGTGCTGCTTTCTTAGGTGGCGCACCGTCAGCAGTTGTTGGTGACATTGTTGATGGCCGCAAAGGTGGCCCAGTAGTCGCTACTTATCAAATGATGAGTGATCTTGGAATTATTGTTGGTCCACTTTTGTTTGGCTACCTGGCAGATTCAACGGGTGGCTTTGCTTGGCCATTTATTGCAAGCCTGATCGTTGCTAGTGCAACAAGCGTTCTGGTTATGTTTATGCCAGAAACTCGAAAACCAAAAGTGTCGGAAAATCTAGCTGCTTAGTGATGCAATTTCTGGCAACAAAATTCCAGTGTGAGCATGGCAGTCATAGCCATTTGGATTCTTGATCAAATACTGTTGGTGATATTCCTCGGCGTACCAGAACTTAAAGTTGCTAGCTGGAGCTAACTCGGAAGTAATTGGATCAAAGCCTTTACCAACTAAAACGTCGTTGTAAGCATTGCGAGATTCAGTTACCCACTTTTCTTGCTCTGGAGTTGTCCAGTAAACGGCACTGCGGTACTGCGTACCAATGTCATTGCCTTGGCGATTTCCTTGGGTTGGATCATGATTTTCCCAAAAACATTTCAGCAAGTCATAAATTGAAGTCTGAGATGGATCGTAGGCAACTAAAACAATTTCTGAATGACCTGTGGATCCAGTGCAAACCATTGGGTAGGTTGGATCACTTGCGGTGCCACCCATGTAACCAACTGCGGTACTAACTACACCTGGCAGGTTCCAGAGCTTTTTCTCAGCACCCCAGAAGCAACCCATTCCGAAGTAAATGACTTCAGTACCTTGCGGCCATGGGCCACGAATATCAGTTCCTAGAACCAAGTGTGTTTCGCTCATGGCTCTACTTTGCCAAGGAATAGAAGTTTTCGCACATGCAAAAAGGGGCTGGCAGAGCCAACCCCTTTTGTTTGCTTGGAATTCTTACTCGTCGCCCGAGAAGATTGCGATCAAACGTAGTAGTTCGGTGTACAACCAAACCAAAGTGATTGCTAAACCAAAGGCCATTCTCCAGGCTTCCTTTTCCGGAGCGCCTTGAGCGATTGACTGAGTGATCATTTCAAAGTCCATAACTAGCGAGAATGAAGCAAGTCCAACACCAGCGATACATAGCAACATGCCTAGTCCGCCAACGCCGTAGAAGCCCCAGCCCTCACCTACGCCAAAGAAACTTGAGATCAAAGATGCAACGGCGATAACCAAGTAGGAAACCATGGCAACCATGAATACCTTCTTGAACTTGCCATTAACTTTGATGATCTGTGACTTGTAAAGAAACAACATGGTGCCGAACGCAATTAGCGTTCCCATAACAGCCTGGGACACCAAGTTCGGTGCAGTCTCTGCATATGCAGTTGCATACATCTTGCTTAGACCACCAAGGAATACACCTTCAGCAGCGCCGTATGCCAAAACTAGGCCTGGGCTAACCTGCTTCTTGAAAATGTTTGCAAAGGCAAGACCTAGGCCAACGATCATTGCCACAAAAGTTAGACCTGGCATCGACCAGCCGACAAATGCGCCAACAAGCAACAGCGCAAAAAGCATTCCGGTTTTTACGATGACATCATCCATTGTCAATCGAGCGCCAGAATATTCTGGTTGCGCCAGAGAGCCTTGCTCAATTGTTTCGCCGCCAAAGCTTTCGCCTGTTGCGCGAATTAGAACTGGATTACGACTTGCCATGATTTTCCTCCCGTGGGACGAGTATCGTCACCATCTGCTTTGTTTCTACCCTGAATATAACCCGATAAACCTGGATTGGCTTATTCCTAGCCAACAGATCTAGCCCTAAATCCTAGGGAATTGGTACCCCTGGTCGGACTTGAACCGACACTGGCACGATTTTAAGTCGTGTGCCTCTAACCGATTGGGCTACAGGGGCGTGGTGTTTTCCACCGCTTAATCCTGACAGGTATTGCCAGAACTTCCT
>JBIIAS010000120.1:0-3888 GCA_044239795.1 Candidatus Nanopelagicales bacterium
TCCCACTGGCTCATGAGTTTGGACATAGTCCTCAACAATGGCTCGCAAAACCGCTAATTTACGGTCTTCCATCGCAACTCCTAGCACTCACAGGTATCGAGTGCCAGTCTAACCTTGGTTAGGCCCATAGGCGCGCGACTAAGCCATCGGCCAATAGGCGACCTTTAAATGTAAGGACGGCTTTACCCTTGGCGAAATCCTCGGGAACTAATAGTCCTTCATCTACTGCAAGCTGGGCCTGGGTAAGACCTGCTTCTCCAAGCGCAGTTAGCGCTAGCCCTTCCCGCAACCGAAGTCCAAGCATGATGTCTTCGTGCTTCACATCTTCTGCTGCCAAGATTTCGCTATCGGCAATTGCAGATAAGCCTTCATCTATTTTTGCCGCCCAAGCTGCTGGGTGCTTTAGATTCCAGGACCGAGTACCAGCCGAGTGCGCATGCGCTCCTGGTCCAATTCCTAACCAGTCTTGGTTGCGCCAGTAAGCAATGTTGTGTCGACATTCCCCGCCTGGCTTTGACCAGTTACTTACTTCATACCAAGTCATGCCGAGGCTTTGAAGTTTTGAATCAATCAACTCGTAGCGATGCGCTGCAACATCATCACTTGGATTAGGAATCTCGCCGCGGGCTACACGAGCGGCAAGTCGAGTGCCTGGTTCAACGATCAATGAATATGCGCTGACGTGATCGACATCAGCGGTGGAAACTTGATCCAATGTCTCAGTTAAATCCGAATCAGTTTCACCTGGGCTACCGTAAATCAGATCAACGCTGACATGCTCAAAACCCGCGCTTCGGGCATCACTTACTGCCTGCCAAGTTTTGCCCGGTGTGTGAGTACGTTCCAGAAGTGCTAGAACATTTGCGGCGCTGCTTTGATGGCCGAATGAAACTCGAGTGAATCCACCAGCACGAAGGATTTCTAAATCTTGCAACGTAACTGAGTCAGGGTTTGCTTCAGTCGTTACTTCGACTTCGTCAGAGAATCCATAAGTGGATTTTAGTGACTGCAAAATTCTGACAAGTTCTTTGGAATCAATCAAAGTAGGTGTGCCGCCACCGAAGAACACTGTGCTTAACTTGCGATCATCTGATGCTTGATTGTTACGCAGCCAGTTAACTTCTGCAATTACCCGATCTGGATAAGTGGCCGCGGTAATCGATGTGCCATCGCGTTGAAGTTCAGCAGCTGTGTATGTATTGAAATCGCAATAGCCACACCTAGAAGCGCAAAATGGAATGTGTACGTAAGCGCTTAAGGTACGCATCAGTTACTTGTTGTAGTGCTTGTTGTAACCCGAAACTCGAGTGTGCATTTCCTCTGGCAGTTCTGGGCAATTTAATACGCGTGCAATGCGATCTGGATCGCGATCGCCGGAAACTAGTTGGTAAACATCGCTAACTGTTACGCCGTGCTCTGGAGTGGATTCAATTTTGATCTCATCGCCTGAAGAAATCTCGCCAGCTTCAAGAACCTGAAAGTATGTGCCGGGCATGCCTTCATCCATGAATCGCTTAACCCATTTGTCTTCATCCATGAATCGGGCAAATGTGCCGCAAGGTATTCGCGGCCCGGTTACTTGCAACAATGTGCTACCAATTCGCCAAGTCTGACCGATTACAGCATTTGTAACATCAATTCCAATAGTTGTTAGATTCTCACCAAATTTTCCAGCTGGAATATCTTTACCAAGCTCAGCTTCCCACCATTCGTAATCTTCGCGAGCGTAGGCATAAACTGCTTGTTCTGGCATGCCGTGATTTGGAACGTCTGATCGCTGATCACCAGAAATTCCAGCAGTCGTAACCTGACGCGAATCAGATACTGAACGCTTATCAATTGAAGTTACTCCGACTGATCCGCCGACATCTGGGATGACAGCATTAACCACGTTTAGGGAGATGACTTTTGCAGAACCATTTGCTTCAGACATTACTTAGCCTTTGCTTTTGCCGCGTTGTCATCAGTAGAAAGCGCTGCAATAAATGCCTCTTGTGGCACTTCGACTCTTCCCACCATCTTCATACGCTTCTTTCCTTCTTTTTGCTTCTCAAGTAGCTTGCGCTTACGTGATATGTCTCCACCGTAACACTTAGCCAATACATCTTTGCGAATCGCTCGAATGGTTTCGCGGGCAATAATTCGAGCGCCGATTGCGGCTTGGATTGGAACTTCGAATTGTTGCCTTGGAATCAAATCCTTCAACTTAGCTGCCATCGCTACGCCATAGTTGTAAGCCTTATCTCGGTGCACGATAGCGCTGAAGGCATCAACTGGATCACCGTGAAGCAGGATATCTACCTTTACTAGATCGGCAGACTGCTCTCCAGTTGGTTCATAGTCAAGTGACGCGTAACCACGCGTCTTTGACTTGAGTTGATCGAAGAAGTCAAAAACAATTTCAGCAAGTGGCAGCGTGTAACGCATTTCAACGCGATCTTCGGACAAGTAATCCATACCAAGCAAGTTGCCGCGACGAGTTTGGCAAAGTTCCATGATCGAACCCACGAACTCACTTGGAGTCAGGATCGTGGAGCGCACCATTGGTTCATTAACTTCAGAAATTTTGCCACCAGGAAATTCACTTGGATTCGTGACGATGATTTCTTTGCCATCTTCCATAACAACGCGATAAACCACGTTAGGTGCAGTTGAAATCAAGTCAAGATTGAACTCACGCTCTAGCCGCTCGCGCACAATTTCCAAGTGAAGCAGCCCGAGGAAGCCGCAACGGAATCCAAAGCCAAGTGCAACGGATGTCTCTGGCTCGTAAACCAAGGCAGCATCATTGAGCTTTAGTTTGTCTAGCGCTTCACGCAGTTCGGGATAGTCCGAACCATCAAGTGGGTAAAGACCAGAGAAAACCATCGGCACTGGATCGCGATATCCACCAAGAGATTCGGCGGCAGGCTTTGCTGCAAGTGTGACCGTGTCACCAACTCGTGACTGCCGCACATCTTTCACGCCAGTGATCAAGTAACCCACTTCACCAACACCAATAGCTTTCGATGAAACTGGATCAGGTGAGATCACGCCGACTTCCAAAGTTTCATGAGTTTCGCCAGTACTCATCATCTTGATGCGATCACGTTCTGGAATTCGTCCGTCTATGACGCGAACGTAGGTAACCACTCCGCGGTAAGTGTCATAAACCGAATCGAAAATCAAGGCGCGTGCTGGCGCATCTGGATCGCCAACTGGAGCAGGAACTTGCTTCACAACTTCGTTAAGCAGTTCTTCAACACCAACTCCGGTTTTCGCACTAACCTTCAATACGGTTTCAGGATCACATCCAATGATGTGCGCAATCTCAGCTGCATACTTTTCAGGCTGAGCAGCAGGCAAATCGATCTTGTTCAAAACTGGAATAATTGTCAGATTGTTTTCAAGAGCCAAGTACAAGTTGGCTAAAGTCTGAGCTTCAATTCCTTGGGCCGCGTCAACCAAAAGGATTGCGCCCTCGCAAGCTGCCAGGCTTCGACTCACTTCGTATGTGAAGTCAACGTGACCTGGGGTATCAATCAGATTCAATACATAGGTTTGGTTATCGTCTGCAACGAATGGCAAGCGAACTGCTTGACTCTTGATAGTGATGCCACGTTCGCGCTCAATGTCCATGCGATCTAGGTATTGAGCTCGCATGTGCCGTGGATCCACGATGCCAGTGATCTGGAGCATGCGGTCTGCCAATGTTGACTTGCCGTGGTCGATATGGGCAATAATGCAGAAATTACGAATAATTTTGGGGTCTGTGGCACCCGGGGTTGGGGGGTTAATTGCCTTCGACATTCGCTCATAATCCCACACTTGGGCACAATTTGAGCATTCGGGTACTTCGCAGGTACTCTAGAGGCTCGAACACCAATAAACGAAGAGGCAAAAAGTGGC
>JBIIAS010000022.1:0-14829 GCA_044239795.1 Candidatus Nanopelagicales bacterium
TGGTTTTAAGTCTGACCATCTTGGCAATTGCCGCTTACTCATGAGGTTCACTATTCCACGATTTGGAATCATTTGGAATGTATTTATGTGGCTGGGATACCTGGACTCGAACCAAGACTAACTGAACCAGAATCAGTTGGGCTGCCAATTACCCCATATCCCAAATGGCATTACGAGTCGAAATTCTATCTCAGGCCCCGTGATTGAGCGAAATGCGTAATCTCAGGCGCCTATTTTATTGAGGCAGTAATTCGGGCTAGGGATCGTTCTCTACCAAGAATTTCAAGGGACTCAAAAAGTGGTGGTGAAACTCGACGTCCCGTCACAGCAACTCGAACTGGACCAAAAGCTACCTTAGGTTTTAGTTCCAGACCTTCAATCAATGCAGTGCGCAATGCTTCTTCAATTGCTGGCGTAGTCCAATCAGCCACAGCAGTAAGTGCTGCCAATGCCGCAACTAATACTGGCTGCGCTTCTGGAGTTAAAACTTTCTCGGCTTCGACTGGATCAACTGCAAAGGCTGGGCTGCCAGGTTGATCAGCAAATAGGAAGCCAAGCATTCCAAGACCCTGTCGCAAAGTTTCCATTCGTTCTTGAACTAATGGAATTGCATTCTTTAGAACTTCCATTTGATCGGAAGTTGGTTCTGCCGAGAGAACTCCATCCTTAATCAGAAAAGGAGTGATGCGTCGAGCTAGTTCTTCTGGAGCTAGCGTACGAATCCAGTCACCATTAATTGAAGTGCACTTCTTTAAATCAAAGCGCGCTGGGTTGGCATTAACGCGAGCAACGTCAAACACTGTTGCCATTTCTTCCTTTGAGAAGAATTCTCGGTCTTCCCCAAATGCCCAACCTAAAAGTGCCAAGTAGTTAAGCAAGCCTTCAGGTAAGTAACCCTCTTCGCGATACATCAACAGACTTGATTCTGGATCGCGCTTAGAAAGTTTCTTATTGCCTTCACCCATTACGTATGGCAAGTGACCATAAAGTGGACGCTCACCCTTTGCAATGCCAATTTCTTTTAGTGCGTCATAAAGCGCGAGCTGGCGCGGAGTACTACTTAATAAATCTTCACCACGAAGAACGTGAGTGATTTCCATCAGCACGTCATCAAGCGGATTTACCAAGGTGTAGAGCGGCTCCCCTGTTGCACGGACAATTACATAGTCTGGAACGTGCTCAGCTGCGAAAGTTACATCGCCACGAACTAAGTCAGTCCAAGTGAAGTCAGCGTCTGGCATACGGAACCGAACTACTGGCGAACGTCCTTGAGTTTCGTACTCAGATTTCTGCTCTGCACTTAGTGTGCGACAAGCACCGTCATAACCTGGAGTCTTCCCAGCTTCGCGCGCAGCTTCCCGGCGCTCTTCAAGTTCTTCTTGCGAGCAATAACAGTGATAGGCATGTCCAGATGCCAGAAGTTTTTCAGCTGCATCGGCGTAGATGTCCATTCGCTGTGACTGTCGATACGGTCCATGCGGTCCGCCAACTTCTGGACCTTCATCCCAATCCATGCCAAGCCAACGCAAAGAATCTAAAAGATCGTTGTATGACTGCTCGGAATCACGTGCCGAGTCCGTGTCTTCGATACGGAAAACAAAAGTGCCACCAGTGTGACGGGCATAAGCCCAGTTGAACAACGCGGTGCGAACCATGCCAACGTGCGGGTTTCCTGTCGGTGACGGACAGAACCGAACTCGAACTTCTGACACAGATGACTCCTGAATAGTTCTTTAACGAATTAACGAACAGTGACTGAATTAGTAAGGGTACCAATATCTTCAATTGTTACTGATACTGAGTCACCAGACACGATTGGACCAACACCTGCAGGTGTGCCAGTCAAGATCACATCTCCTGGCAGCAAGGTCATCATTTGTGAGATCCAAGAAACCATTTCACGAGCGCTTCGAACTAGGTCGCCAGTATTTCCATCTTGCTTAGTTGCGCCGTTTACTTGGCATGAGATGCCTAAGTTTTCGGGATCTAGCTCAGTTTCAATCCAAGGACCTAGAGGACAGAAGGTGTCAAAGCTCTTGGCTCGGGTCCATTGCCCATCGCTGTTTTGTAAATCTCGGGCAGTCACATCATTTGCACAGGTGTATCCAAAAATAACTTCATCAGCGCGATCTATCTCTACGTTTTTGGCTAATGCACCAATCACAATCGCTAGTTCAGCTTCGTGATGCACATTTGTAGATTGTGGTGGCAAGACTATGAAGTCGCCATCACCAATCACTGTCGTATTTGGCTTTAGGAAAATAACTGGCTCAGTTGGAACGTCGCCACCCATTTCCTTAGCGTGATCTGCATAGTTCTTTCCAACGCAAACGACTTTGCTTGGAATCACAGGAGCAAGAATCTTTACGTCCGCGAGGTTCAAGGCAGCGACAGGATCGCTGATGTCTGGCCAAGGCAGGCCAGTGATCAATTCGATTTTGTCGCCAGTGACGACTCCATAGACCGGAAATTCAACACCAGGGACCGAAACTCGAGCGATTCGCATTTTCTAAGACTACTGGTTGCGCAAAAAGATCAGTTAACTGGATTTGCCTAGTAGGCCGTAAGAAATCGCATCTTCAAGTGCAAGCCACGAAGCGGCGATAACGTTTTCGCTAACGCCGACCGTGGTCCAACGTCGACCCTTTTCGGCAGTTTCAATTAGTACTCGAGTTACCGCGCCTGTTCCTAAGCCGCCATCAAGAATACGAACCTTGTAGTCAACCAAATCAAGTTCTGCGATTTGCGGGAAGTGCTGCACTAGAGCAGAGCGCAAAGCATTATCCAAAGCATTTACTGGACCATTACCTTCGCCAGTTGCAACTATGCGTTGTCCTCCAGCGTGTACCTTCACGGTGGCTTCACTAACTATTCGACCGTCTTCGCGCTGCTCAACAATGGTTCGCCAAGACTCAACTGTGAACTTCTTGGTGGACTCACCAGCTAACGCATCTTGCAAAAGCAATTCAAATGATGCATCCGCTGCTTCAAATGACCAACCATGGGCTTCTAGATCTTTAACTTGTTCAACTACGCGAGTAATTGCTTCCGGCTCTTTGGAAAGGTCGTAACCAAGTTCGGTACCCTTCATCTCGATTGATGCTCGTCCTGCCATCTCGGTAACTAGAACTCGCATATCGTTTCCAACAACGGATGCGTCGATGTGGTTGTAAAGCTCGTGATTAACCTTCAGCGCACTTGCGTGCAATCCTGCCTTGTGCGCGAATGATGAAACACCAACGTATGGCTGATGGGTATCCGGGGGCAGGTTGGCAATTTCTGCCAGAGCATGTGAAACTCGCATCGAATCCTTTAAGGAATCTTCTGGCAAGCAATTAATACCAAGTTTTAACTGCAAGTTGGCTGCAACAACAAAAAGGTCAGCGTTACCAGTGCGCTCACCATAACCGTTTGCGGTGCACTGAACATGTGTTGCGCCAGCTTCAACTGCGGCAACACTGTTGGCAATTGCGCAGCCGGTGTCATCTTGGCAATGAATGCCGATGCGAGCCTGGGTTCGGTTCTTTACGTCGGTCACAATCGTGGCAATTCCCGATGGCAACATACCGCCATTGGTGTCGCAAAGCACTGCAACATCTGCGCCAGCCTTCATGGCAACCTTGATTGCTTCAACGCCGTAATCAGAATCATGTTTGTAGCCATCAAAGAAGTGTTCGAAATCTACGAATACTCTGCGGCCTTGAGACACCAAATATTCAACGGTGTCTCCAATCATTGCCAGGTTTTCTTCATTAGTTGTCTTTAGGGCTTGTTCAACGTGCCACACATCGCTCTTTGCAACCAAAGTAATCACTGGAGCTTGTGAATCAAGTAATGCTTTTACTTGTGCGTCATCTTCGGCTTTAACTCCCGCTTTACGAGTTGCGCCAAATGCTACGAGCTTTGCATTCTTAAGTACTAATTCACCTGCGGCAATGCGCGCAAAGAACTCAGTGTCTTTTGGCAATGCGCCAGGCCAGCCACCTTCGATGAATCCAACACCGTAACCATCAAGCATCTTGGCAATAGTTAATTTGTCTTCGACCGAGTAACTAATGCCCTCGCGTTGAGCGCCATCGCGAAGTGTTGTGTCGTAAAGATGAAATGCGTCAGTAACAGGGGAAGTTTTGGACATTAGACGATCCGATGCATCCAGTTGTGGTTATCAGGTGCCTTACCCGTTTGAAGATCTACAAGCGCTGCCCGCAATTTCATTGTGACGTCACCTGAGCCGCCATCAGCTATGTTCCATGCGCCACTGTTCTTGCTGTCCACGCGGCCAACTGGAGTAATAACAGCTGCCGTTCCACAAGCAAAAGTTTCAGTAATTTCTCCAGATTCACAACCGTCGCGCCACTGCTCTACCGTGATGGTTCCTTCTTCGGCCTGGTAACCCATGTCGCGAGCCAAAGTAAGTATTGAATCGCGAGTAACACCTGGCAATAAAGTTCCTGTTAATCGTGGCGTTAGTAAGCGAGCATTTGAACCAGAGCCATAAACAAAGAACATGTTCATGCCGCCCATTTCTTCAATGTATTTGCGTTCAATAGCATCGATCCAAACAACTTGATCACAACCATTGTCAGCAGCCTCAGCTTGGGCAACCAGGCTTGAGGCATAGTTTCCGGCACACTTGGCCTCACCGGTTCCACCAGGTGCAGCGCGAACATATTCATCGCTTAACCAAACCGACACTGGCTTCACGCCCTGAGGGAAGTAAGCGCCAACAGGTGATGCCAGCAATACAAATGTGACGTGAGGTGATGGTCTGATACCAAGAGCATCTTCCGAGCCGAATTCCAAAGGACGCAAGTACAAAGACTGATCTGGATCTGTTGGAACCCAAGCCTGATCTTGGCGGACTAACGCTTCAATCGAACCAATAAATAAGTCAGTTGGAACTGGCGGTAAAGCTAAGCGATGTGCGGAACGCTGGAAACGAAGCGCATTTGCTTCCGGACGGAATGTGTAAACGCCACCGTCCGCGTGACGGTAAGCCTTTAGGCCTTCGAAAATTGATTGACCGTAGTGCAATGCGTTAATACCTAGGCCTCCAGCACTTGCTGAGCCAGGAATCAATTCGGCTTGCTGCCAGCCATCTGCTTTTGTCCATACTGCACGCACAACATTGTCAGTGAAGTATTTGCCAAAACCGGGATCAGCAAAAATCGCTGCGCGCTCTTCCGCGCTGGCCGGCGATGCACTTGCATGGTTTGCAATTGCTGCAAAAGCACTTGTTCTTTCAACTGATGGATACAGCGGTTGACCGGATGCAACCACATGTGCGGCAGAAACGTCTAAATCTTTGTGAACGAATGTTGTCATAGTAAATTCCTTAGCTTGCTACTGCCGCTGCTAATGCGTCACCGATTTGACTGGTTGAACGTGTGCCGGTGCGTGATGCCAAGTCAGCAGCAACCGCATTATCTATCTTCTGTGCCGCATCTGCGTATCCCAAGTGATCTAACAACATCGCAATGCTCAACACAGTTGCAGTTGGATCGGCTTTACCCTGTCCAGCGATATCAGGTGCACTGCCATGAACTGGTTCGAACATGCTCGGGTTAGTGCGACTTGGATCAATGTTTCCACTTGCGGCTAATCCGATACCACCGGCAATTGCAGCACCGATGTCAGTAAGGATGTCGCCAAATAAGTTGTCAGTAACGATTACATCGAAACGTTCTGGCGAAGTTAAGAAATACATGCTGGCTGCATCCACGTGGCAATAATCAGTTTCAATGTTTGGATACTCGGCAGCAACATCGTTAAATGCTCGCTGCCACAAATCACCCGCGTAAACAATCACGTTGGTTTTGTGAACAAGTGTGACCTTGCCACGACGACGACCAGCACGCTCGAAGGCATCGCGAATAATACGCTCCGCACCAAAACGTGTATTCATACTGATTTCGGTTGCAACCTCATGCTGAGTGTCTTTGCGAAGGAAGCCACCTGCACCAACATATGGGCCTTCAGTACCTTCGCGGCAAACGACGAAGTCAATTTCTTTTGAACCCTTCCCGACTAATGGAGAGGTGACGCCTGGATAAAGCTTGACTGGGCGCAAATTCAAATGATGATCCAATTGGAAGCGAAGTGGCAACAGTACGCCGCGCTCAAGAATTCCTGGCTTTACTGATGGATCGCCAATGGCACCCAACAAAATCGCATCATGTGCTTTAAGTTCAGCAACCACGCTGTCTGGCAATGTTTCGCCCGTTGCGTTGTATCGGCGCGCACCAAGGTCATAATCGGTGGTGCTAAAGGTTAGATCAACGCTTGGAGCAATTGCCGACAGGACTTTAAGTCCTTCAGCAACTACTTCTACGCCAATGCCATCGCCGGGAATTACTGCCAATTTAATGTTGCTAGCCATGGAATAAAGGGTATCGGGGTTCCTTATTAATGGAAAAAGCGAAATCTCACAGAGCGAGAGCGTTTGGAGTAAATCTGTGGTTTTTCCAGTATCGGCGCGCGGTGCTAAAGTGAAAGTAATGTTTACGAACCTGCTCCTTAACCGCCGCAACGAGGCCTAATCCGGCCCACTCGTTGCGGAGCTTTCGCACATGCCGGGCACCCTTTTCGCAAACATTCACAGATTTTCGGAGAATTCCAATGACAAGCTACGAACAACAAAATTCGCAAAAACCATCAGGTATGCCATTTGAGCGTTACACGCCATTTGCCCAAATCGATCTGCCAGATCGCACCTGGCCAAACAAGGTCATAAAACAAGCCCCTCGCTGGTGTGCAGTTGACCTGCGTGACGGCAACCAAGCTTTGATCGATCCGATGACTCCAGACCGCAAGAAGCGCATGTTCGAACTTCTAGTGCAAATGGGATATAAAGAAATCGAAGTTGGATTTCCGTCCGCAAGTCAAACAGATTTTGATTTCGTGCGAATGCTTATCGATGAAAATCTAATTCCAGATGATGTTGTAATCCAAGTTTTGACCCAGGCCCGTGAGCACTTGATCGAACGCACCTTTGAAGCGATCGAAGGTGCGCCACAGGCGATTGTTCACCTTTACAATTCCACATCAACTTTGCAGCGTCGGGTTGTCTTTGATCTAGATAAAGAAGGCATCAAGGAAATTGCAGTACATGGTGCCGAACTTTGCTTAAAGTACGCAGAACAAATCGAAGGCACTGAAATATATTTCGAGTACTCCCCGGAATCATTTACTGGCACTGAACTTGATTACGCAATCGAAGTTGTAAACGCTGTTAATGATGTTTGGAAGCCAACACCAGATCGCAAAGTAATTGTGAACTTGCCAGCAACAGTTGAAATGGCAACCCCAAATATTTATGCCGACAGCATTGAATACATGGGTCGCAAACTGAATTACCGCGATTCGATTGTTATCTCGCTACATCCACACAATGACCGCGGCACGGGAGTTGCTGCTGCCGAACTTGGTTACATGGCTGGCGCTGATCGAATTGAAGGCTGTCTATTTGGTAATGGAGAACGAACTGGAAACGTCTGCCTAGTAACGCTTGGCATGAACTTGTTCAGCCAAGGTATCGATCCTCAAATCAACTTCAGCAATATCGATGAGATCCGCAGAACAGTTGAATACTGCAATCAGCTTCCTGTTCCAGAACGTCATCCTTATGGTGGCGACTTGGTATTCACGGCTTTCTCAGGCTCACATCAAGATGCAATCAACAAGGGCCTAAACATCATGAAGCAAGATGCTAAAGCTGCCGGTGTTGAAGTCGATAAGTTCATTTGGAATGTGCCTTACCTGCCAATTGATCCTAAAGATGTTGGACGCAGTTACGAAGCCGTAATTCGTGTTAACTCGCAATCCGGCAAGGGTGGAGTCGCATACATAATGCGCACTGAAAACAAGTTGGAGCTTCCGCGCCGCTTGCAAATTGAATTCAGTGCAGTAATCCAAACTCACACCGATACCGAAGGTGGTGAAGTTACTCCAGCTCAAATGTGGGATTACTTCCAGGATGAATACCTTCCAAACTCTGAAAGCCCATGGGGTCGCTTCAAGCTCAAGACCGTAGCCGTTGACAGCGATGTTGAAGGTGACACTCGTGTGAAAGTTTCAATGAGCGATAAGACTTCGGGCGATGTTGAAGTTGAAGGCATGGGTAATGGTCCAATTGCTGCTTTCTGTAATGCCATGGCCCAAGTTGGAGTCGACGTTCGAGTGCTTGACTACCACGAACATGCAATGAGCAGTGGTGGCGATGCCCAGGCTGCGTCTTACGTTGAGTGTGCAGTTGAAGGCCAAATGCTTTGGGGCGTAGGAATTGACTCCTCAATCGTGACTTCATCCCTCAAGGCAGTAGTGTCAGCAGTAAATCGAGCCGAGCGCAATAAGGAGATCTCTGCATGATCAGCCGTCACCTTCGACTAACGTTTCCGGAATCCCAAGTTGCTGAACCTGTGATCTATCACGTTGTTAAAGACTTCAATGTGGTTCCAAGTATTCGCAGGGCCGCTATTGAAAATCACTTTGGCTGGATGATTGTGGAATTCAAAGGCGAGACTGCAGATCTTGATGCAGCCATCAAGTACCTTGAAAATCTAGGTGTCGAAGTGTCTCAAGCTGAGGGCGATATTCTCGCTGGCTAATTCTCGGAAAAACTCTTGCTGATAACTATTCAGGTACCAAAATTCGGCATTTTCAATGTGATTAATTTCGCAACTAACCAATTCAATGGGTTTTTTCGGTGTTTTCTATTTGGTTGGCTATGGCTCGATAGGTATGTTTGAAGAGTATCAAAAGCAAATCCTTAAGGTTTTACATGTTCCCGAAACTAAAACTTCCCAAAAAATTAGCGGCAATAATGCTCGCATTCGTGTTCGTAGTGATTTCGTTTGTGGCCCCGAGCAGCGCAAGCGCAGCCACACTTACCTCAGACCAGAAAGCCTTGGTTCTGAGTATTGCGAAAACTTCTCCAGTAATCGCAAAAGTTGTTGAAGCTGCCTTAACTCGTGAAGATGCCAGATATCGAGCAGGTGGCGCTGGCCCAGATGCTTTTGATTGCTCCGGGCTTGTCAAATGGTCATATAAGCAAGCGGGCGTGAGTCTCAAGCATGGGACTGCAAATCAAATCAAACAGGTCAAGCGGATTACCAAGAAGGAATTAATGCCTGGTGATCTGATCTTTTCTGGTCGCGCCAACGGCGGAATTCAACATGTTTCGCTGTATATCGGTAATGGCAAAGTAATCCATGCCACATACGGCTCAACCTCTAGAAAGAATCAAATTCGCATCGATGATTTGAACTCTTCCTGGGTTATGCATCACAAGGCTTACGGCAGAGTCAAGCTCTAGATTTTTACTTCGACTCTAGGAAACTTAGCAAATACGACTGCATTTGCTTGATCTCCATTTCGCCTAGTCATTGCGTCACGTAAAACTGTTTCTAATTCAAAGCCGGCATTAACCAGAGACTTCTGCGAAGCCAAGTTGTCTGGCAAAGTAAGTGCGAATAGACGCCGGAAGCCAATGGCAAATGCAAAGTCAGAAATCATTTGCACTGCAAGCGCTGCAAGGCCTTCCCCGCGAGCATTTGGGCTAACCCAATATCCAATCTCACCAACGTGATCAAATTCGTGAATTCCGTGTATCGAGATTGCCAACACAATTTCGCCGTTGCGGATTCCAGCCAAAGAAATCTTTTCTCGCTCTATGTACTTTTGAGTTGAAGTGCGCACCCAGAAGTCAGCTATCTCTTTTGTGTAAGGCACTGGAACGCTCGTAAATTCTTGAATAGCTGGATCTTGGCAAATTTCATAAACGCTATGAATGTCGTCCAGGTGCCATGGCCGCAACATCAGTGTTTTATCGACCAAAACTGGTTCGTTAATCGGCCAGGAAATCATGGCCTAACTATGCCATAACGCTATCCAGAATCGGTATTCTGGAATCACTTCAAAGGAGTAAAAATGTCAAACGCTTTCTGGCACGGTTTCGCAGACATGCACGCCATTTCCAATAACGGTCCCCTAGTGATGACTAAGGGTGAGGGTTCATGGATTTGGGATGAAAAAGGAAAGAAGTACTTCGATGCGGCTGGTGCGCTTTGGTACATGAACGTCGGGCATGGAAGAAAAGAAATTGGTGAAGCCATGGCAGCTCAGGCAGCAGACATCGCTGCGTATTCTTCATTTGGCGAATGCACAACCGCTCCAACTATTGAACTTGCAGATTTGGTTGCCTCGATTTCACCAGTACCTGACTCAAAGATTTTCTTCACTTCTGGTGGTAGCGACAGTATTGATACTGCATTGAAAATGTCACGACGTTTCTGGACCTTGCAAGGTAAGCCTTCCAAGAAAGTGATCGTGTTTCGTGAAAATGGCTACCACGGCATGCATGCTGGTGGTACTTCAATCGCAGGTATCCCACCTAACAACGATGGATATTCAGAGTTAGTTGAAGACGTGGTTCGCGTTCCTTGGGACGATGCCGATGAAATGATCGCGACCATTGATCGAATTGGCGAAGAAAATATCGCTGCATTTTTCTGCGAACCAATTCAAGGTGCTGGTGGCGTTCGGATTCCGCCAGATCTATATCTTCAGACAGTTCGCAAAGCCTGTGCCGAGCGCAACATTCTTTTCGTGGCCGATGAAGTCATCAACGGTTTTGGTCGCTGCGGCGATTGGTTTGCTTCAACTCGATATGGATTGCAGCCCGATTTGATGACGGTCGCAAAGGGCTTGACTTCCGGTTATGCGCCAATGGGCGCAGTAATTGCTGCTCCATCAGTTTGGGAAACTTTTTATGCACCAAGTGCCGGAGTATGGCGACATGGTTACACCTACGGTGGACACGCAACTGCTGCTGCCGCTGGCGTGGCAAACATCAAGATCATGATGCGCGAGAATCTGCCTGCTCACGTGGCTCAATTAGAGGACAAGTTCGCAAGTGCTCTGCGCACACTTGAAGATCTGGACGTTGTGAGTGAAGTGCGAACTGGCGTTGGATTCTTAGGTGGTATTCAAATGGCTGATCCAAATATTGCTCCAGCCATGTATGGCAAGTGCCGCGATGTTGGTGTCATCTCACGTGCGATTTGGGGCGGTGCACTTCAAGTAGCGCCACCACTTAGCACTACCGAAGCTGAGATCGACGAAATGGTTGAACTGTTCCGAGTTGGGCTAACTAGTTAATTGAATCAGAGTTAACTGCGCCTGGAACAACGTTTCCTGCAAACGCGGCGACTACAGACTCAGCGACTGCAACTCCGGCTTTTTCTTGAGCTTCTTCAGTTGAGGCACCTAAATGTGGTGTGGCAACAACATTGTCGAGAGCAAACAGCGGCGAATCGGTGCATGGTTCTGTCGCATAGACATCCAGTCCAGCGCCAGCAATAGTTCCTGACTTAAGCGCATCAAACAATGCATCTTCATCAAGTACTCCACCGCGAGCTGCGTTGATTACGAAAGCTGTTGACTTCATTTTTGCAAGCGCCGCAGAACCAATTAATCCTGAAGTTTCTGGAGTCTTTGGGATATGGATAGTTACAAAGTCCGACGCTGCTAGCAACTCATCAAGTGAAACCATTTTGATTTCTGGTCCACCCTTAGGTGCTTCCTTGACATATGGATCGTAGGCAACAAACTTCATGTCGAAGCCAGCAAGTCTCTGGGCAACTAACATTCCAATTTTGCCCATACCAATGATTCCAACAGTCTTACCTTGAAGTTCAACTCCCCCAAATTGGGAACGCTTCCACTGGCCATTCTTTAGAGCTAAATTCGCGGGAACTACATTGCGAGCCACTGCAAGTAACAGCGAAACTGCTAACTCGGCAGCAGACACAATATTGCTTGTCGGTGCGTTAACTACTAAAACTTTTGCAGCAGTTGCGGCCGGGATGTCAACGTTATCTAAACCAACGCCAGCTCGAGCGATTACTTTCAGATTTGGAGCTGCTGCTATGGCCTCGGTATCCATTTTGGTAGCGGACCGGATCAGAACTGCGTTGGCGCTGGCAAGAGCCGGTAATAGTTCTGCGCGATTTGCTCCGTCACAATGCCGAATATCAAATTGATCACCAAGTATGGCAATGGTGGCTGGGGATAACTCTTCGGCAATTAGTACTACTGACTTCGACATGATCCAATTCTAAATGAATTCAACGAAAAATAATTGCAAAGATTTAGCAGCAAGCAGTTACCAGAAGTCTGGTTCTTCATCAGTTGCTCGCCAGCAATGCCAAGCAACGACACTGCGGTATGGCGAAAGGTGATCAGTGACGCCAATAACTTCTTTCTCGGTAGGCGTATACCCCAAACCTTGAATGATTCCCCAGCCTCGGCGCACACCAAGGTCGCCAATTGGCCAGACATCAAGTCTGCCAAGTCGAAACATCATAAACATTTCAACAGTCCAACGGCCAATTCCCCAGAATTGCGTCAACTGCTTAATCACTTCGTCATCTGGCAGTTCATCAACAGACTCCAGGTCAAAACCCTTAACGATCGCATCGCTCAACTCAATGATTGTTCGAGCCTTGGCATTACTAAGGCCAATTTCGCGCAGCTCCAAATGTCCTAGCTTTAGAATTTTTGCAGGCTTAACTGGTGACCCAGTTTTTGCGATCAATCTATGCGTGATTGTGTCAGCAGCTTTACCGGAAAGTTGTTGCCCGATTACCGCAAAAACAATCGTCTCGAAATGTGAGTTGTGAGCAGGCTCTTTTGAAACTGGGTATAGCGGTGCATTCTCGAGAAATCTACCGAGTCTTTTATCTTGCGTTGCCAAATACTTTTGAATTGATTTGATGGACTTCAACTTTGGTGGTGATTTAGGTTTTTCCGGCATTAGGACCTGCGAGCTGAAGGTGTGAACTTGATCGGTAATTCAATTGGCCCAGTGTTTCCGCTATCTGGCAGATAAGTAGCGCCAGATAGAATCTCAAAATCCGGAAGTCGCTGCGCAAGTGCTTTATATGCTTCAGCCATATCTAAGCGCGCAACGTAATGCCCTAAGCAATGGTGCATCCCGCCACCAAATCCAAAGTGTGGTGGACGCTGGGCAGTTATGTCGAACTCAACTTTCTCAAATCTGCGTGGATCGCTTCCGGAGGGAATCGTTAGTAAGTGGATGGTCTTACCTTGTGGGATAACCAGATCCTTGTACTCGACATCAACCGAGGCTTCACGGCTGACCCAAGTAATTGTTGGATTAACTCGCATAACTTCCTCAACTGCGCTGCGGGCTAAGTCTGGATTCTCGCCTAGGTTGCGCCATTGATCCATGTGCTTTGAAAAAGTCTGGAGCCCAAGTCCAATTTGATTTCTAGTGGTATCAAAACCAGCAAAGATGATGAAGCTAACCAGCATCAACAATTCATGATCAGTGATTTTCTTGCCATCGGAATTAGCCCTGATTAGTGCGCCGACAAAATCATCACCTTCGGTGCCTTGGCGACTTTCAATCAATTTTTTGGATATCTCCAAAAGACCGGACAGCCCGTGCTCGATAACTTCTAGATCTTCTTTGATCGTGACACTAAACACGTACCCAAGTTCAGTCGCAAGATCTGCTATTTCTCGCCATTGCGATTTGTCAATTCCAAGTAAGCCAGTGATGACTCGCGCGGAATAAGCTTCGGCAAACTCACTCATGAATTCGGCTGTACCGCGCTCACAAAAACCATCAATTAATTCATGTGCCAGCTCAGAAAAAGTTGGAATCAGGGGCTCTAGAACTTTTGGTGAGAAGGCAGGTCCAGAAAGCTTGCGAAGTCGAAGGTGGTCTTCGCCTTCAATGCTCAACATGATGTCCGGCCACCACTTGGCCAATAGGCCATCAGTGATATCGAAATGTGATGGCCACCTGCGGGTGCCTTGATAAAGCCGCTTGTCTTTGAGCAATGCATTGGAATCTTCGTAACGCAGAATGGCAATCCCAAAGTTCGTCGTTGCATACCAATGTTGATCTCGAGCTTGCATGACTTGATCAGAACGGATTGAAAATCCAGTTTCTGAAAAATCTAGGTGAGAAATGTTTGGTGACGCAGGCATGTTACGAGCTAATCTTTACCGATTCGTGGCCAAGTATCGCTAACTATGTAGCCATGTGGATATGGATCAGTTGGATCCAGCATGTGTTGATGAGTTCCAGTAAGCCAAGCTTGACCAGCAATCGATGGAATGATGCCAGGCTTATCGCCAATCATTACTTCCTGTTCAATGCGGCCCTCGAAATGTGAACCAATAATTGAGCGTCCGCGGATCCGATCGCCCAGCTTCATCACGCCACGAGCATGAAGTACTGCCATTCGTGCCGAAACTCCGGTACCAGTTGGAGAACGGTCGATCTTTCCCGGCTGAACTGCAACGGCATTGTGGCTAATAAGTGAGCCACCTTCTTCGAAAACCGGCATAGCCATTTGGCAAAACGAGAAGTGAGTCCAGCCCGGAATTGTTGGATGGGTGAAAGTCAGTTGTTCATTGGCAGCTTTAGTAATTCCAATGCCCATAACTGCAAGATCCCGCGCTTCACTTGGATCAAGTGTGAATCCTAATTCTTTGGCATTAACAATTACGAAGCTGTCTCCACCCCATGCGGTATCGACTGTCAAAGTTCCTAAGCCAGGAACTTCTAACTTGGTATCTAAAGTTGCTGCAAAAGCCGGAACATTATGAACCTTGATCTGGGTTGCTTTACCGTCCTTGCAGGTTGCAAATACTTCGACTAATCCAGCCGGCGCTTCCATAAAGAAATGAGTTTCTGGTTCAACCATTGGCACAATGCCAGTTTCCAGAACTACGGTGGCTACACACATTGAATTTGAGCCTGACATAAGTGGAGTGTCTTCTGGCTCCATGATT
>JBIIAS010000121.1:0-3829 GCA_044239795.1 Candidatus Nanopelagicales bacterium
AAGATCGCAACGTTTATGAATCAGACTTCTTTGTTGACGAAGGTAAAGAATCACGAACTGTTCACTTGGCCGTTGACTTATTTGCCCCGGCTGGTACTCCGGTTTATGCCGCCCTTGATGGCAAAGTCTTCTTGTTCCATGACAACACTGCGCACTTAGATAATGGCCCGATGATCGTTTTAGAGCATGAAACAGATCAAGGCGTTAAGTTCCACACGCTTTATGCTCACCTATCTCGCGAATCCCTAGACGGATTGTCTGTAGGTAAAGAAATCAAGGCTGGTCAGCAGATTGCCACAATGGGAACTGAAGAAGTTAACGTTGGCTGGCCTCCACACACCCACTTCCAAATCATCATGGATCTTTGCGACATGGCCCATGACATCTTTGGTGTGGCTGCCCTCAGTGAACTTCCGGTTTGGCGCAGTATCTGTCCTAATCCGAACCTGATTCTTCGCATCCCTGAAGGCACCGATGTCCACGCTCACATGAAAACCGAGACCTTGGCCCAAGAACGCCAAGTTGTGATGTCACGCGCACTTAGCCTTAATTTCCAAAAGCACTTAGAAATCGTAAGTGGTGAAGGTGCATATCTATTTGACCGAGCCGGCACTAAGTACCTGGACCTAGTGAATAACGTTGCACACTTAGGCCACAGTCATCCTCGTGTGGTCGAAGCAGCTTACAAGCAAATGCTCACTCTCAACACAAATACTCGTTACTGGAATCAAAACGCAATTGAGTACGCTCGTGCATTAGCCAACACTTTCCCAGATCCATTAAGTGTTGTGTTCTTTGTTAACAGTGGCAGCGAAGCAAATGATTTAGCACTTCGTTTGGCTCAAGCTCACACCAAGGCCAAAGGCATGATGGTTCTTGAGCATGCCTATCACGGACACATCACCAGCATTATTGACATCAGTCCATACAAGTTCAATGGTCGCGGAGGCGCAGGTCGCCCTGATCATGTGCGCGTCTCTCCTATCCCAGATGCATATAAAGGCATTCATCGTGGCGAAGGTGCGGGCGCTAAGTATGCAGCTGAGTTCAAGCGCGAATTAGATTCACTAGACCAACCGCTTTGCGCTTTTATATCCGAGTCAATCGTCAGCACTGGTGGTCAAGTCCCAATTGCACCAGGTTTTCTAAAGCAAGCTTTTGAAATGACTCGTGCTGCCGGCGGCGTGTGTATTGCTGATGAAGTTCAAATCGGTTTGGGTCGAGTAGGCACTCATTTCTGGGGCTTTGAAATGCATGATGTGGTTCCAGACATTGTGACTATGGGTAAACCAATTGGTAGTGGCCATCCACTTGCCGCCGTTGTGACAACTCCTGAAATTGCCCACTCCTTCATCAATGGCATGGAATACTTCAATACTTTTGGTGGCAACCCAGTTTCAGCAGCAATTGGTCAAACAGTCCTTGATGTAATTGTTGATGAATCCTTGCAGCGCAATGCTTTAGTAACTGGAAATTATTTGATGGATGAAGTTCGCAAACTGTCAAATGAAATTGAATTTATCGGAGATGTTCGCGGTAGTGGATTGTTCATCGGTGTTGAGTTAGTAGGCAACAAGGCCACTCAGGAACCGGGAACCCAGATCACGAAAGGCTTGATTGAGTTTGCTCGCGAAAATGGAGTCTTCTTATCTAGCGATGGCCCAGCCGATAACGTATTGAAAATCAAGCCACCAATGATTATTGGTAAGGCAGAAGTAGATCAGTTCTTAGACGTATTCAAGCGCGGCTTGCAAAAGAATTAGTCTTATTTCTTTTTCGTTGCGTAACTAAAGGCTCCAAGTGCCAAGACCACAGCTCCGGCGCCGATACCGTAATTCAAGACATCAGTGGAGGATTTGGTTTCTACCAACAATCCAACGAATACCACTGCAATGATGGCCACGATGACGCCTGTTAATTTTGCTTTCAAGTCATCAAGAGTGTTGATCTCAAGCCACTCTGGAATCTCGAGATTCGTATCAACGAACAACTCGTAAAGGCCGTAGCCGATAACCAATAGAACGGTGCCCAAGAGAATCGAGTCAATTGACGTAAGGATTGAAACAATAGTTTCTTTTAGCGGCGCTCTGGTTAAAACAGTATCGACAGTAGCCTTCAAGATTCCAATGGAACCCAAGATCATTAGCACGATGCCGCCAATAACCGATGACATCGATGGCAAAACTACGGCAAAACGGGAAATCTCAATCAGGCGACGCATTCCACAAGTCTATAAGTGACCACAGCCGGGTTACTTCCCATTGAAAGGCTTGTAAGCATGGGTTTTTGCCTATGCGCCCCACTGGCTGCCGTGGTACGTTTATAGGCAACAAGTCATTGTTTTCGGGAGGAATCACATGTCTGAAGAGACAACACAAGCCGCAGAAGCCATTCGCTCTATTTGGCAAGGCAACCCTTCCACGATGGCTGAACTCGATGACGAGTGCAACCCAAATAAGGTCTGCCGCAACATGAAAGACGTCACTTACGACGGCTTTGGCGATGAAGGCACAGACGTTGCTACCGCTTGGAAGGCAAAGCTAGCCCGCGAAGGCAAACTTGCCACCGGTGGCACTATTGCTGACCTAGTTTTCGGCAATTCGAACTAATTTAAAGGGATTCTCGGATAACTCATGACTGCCGCTCGCCCATTTGCTGATTTAACAGTTGAAAAACTCACTGAAGACCTGCGCGAACTTGGCTACATTGCCGATCGTGGGCTCGCCACTTCCATTTTGATTTCCCTAAAGCTGGGTAAGCCACTTCTGCTTGAAGGCGAAGTTGGTGTTGGTAAGACGGAACTAGCTAAAACTCTTGCAATCATGTTCCAGCGCGAACTTATTCGCCTGCAGTGCTACGAAGGCATTGACACCAACCACGCACTTTACGAATGGGACTATGCCCGCCAGATGCTTCACATCCGGTCACTAACCAGCGCCGAACTTAGCAACAATGCTGATGAGCAACTGTTCAGTCCAAAGTTCTTACTTGAGCGTCCACTACTTAAGGCCGTTCGTGCTGGCGATGCTTGTGTATTGCTAATTGACGAAGTAGACCGTGCTGATGACGAGTTCGAAGCCTTCTTACTTGAATTGCTTTCTGACTTCCAGGTCACTATCCCTGAAGTTGGAACCATCGCAGCTGTGTCTCGCCCAATCGTGATCCTTACTTCTAACCGAACCCGCGAACTGCATGACGCTCTTAAGCGTCGTTGCCTTTACACATGGATTGGTTTCCCAGACGCAGAGCGCGAAATTGAAATTGTTCGAGCCCGTGTACCTGGAATTAGCGAACGCCTTGCTACTCAGGTGGTTGGCGCGGTGAATCAACTTCGTCAGATGGAACTTGAAAAAGTGCCAGGTGTAGCCGAAACCATTGACTGGGTTGAATCCTTAGATGCCGTTGGTGCCAGTGACTTGAATGAAAAGAGTGCTGCTGACACACTCGGTGCTGTAATCAAGGATCGGGATGATCTGGACTACACCATGAAGAACCTAAATGACATCGTCCCAAGCTCCTGAGTTAACTGGCTTTGACGAACTCTTTATAGAGTTTGCCCAAGACCTTCGCTTTCATGGCCTGGTCATTGGATCAGATGATGTAATTACTTACCTATCGGCGATCTCGGTTCTGGATGCCAGCGACATCATGGATGTTTACTGGAGTGGACGAATTGCTTTAGTCCGCAAGAAAGATAACATTCCGCTTTATAACAAGCGATTCCAAGCTTTCTTCTTAGACATTGGTGAAAACGAACCTGATGCCCGCAAGGTCAAACTAAAGTCTTCCGCTAATGCTGGCGCGACACTTGAAGTGCCAAACGTAGAGC
>JBIIAS010000023.1:0-14611 GCA_044239795.1 Candidatus Nanopelagicales bacterium
CCAAGTGCGATGTAGCCAGAAACTAGCCAAATTAAGTCAACTGTTGCGTCCACGATATTCCCTATCCCTTGTTTTCTAAATCTTAATCGAACTTTTTGCAAACATGATTCGCCATCGCCAACGCGCTAGTCCAAGCTGGTGAAACCGCATTTAACAGGTGGGTTGAGTTTTCATCGCCACGAACTACAAAATCCATTTCAAGTTTCTTGTTCTTAATGTCCAATAGCTGAGCCCGAATTCCAGGCTTGCCTCGCTCCTTAAAGTCTTTTGGGTCAACGCTTGGTACTAGAGCTTTAGCCTGCGTTACTAGATGGCGCTGCAAATACTTCGGCATCTCAGATTTAATCAAGCCCAGCACATCGTGGTGTTTACTCGTTAGAAACTTTGGATAGATGCCAACAATGTTCAAAATCTCTTTCGGGCTTAATCCTCCAATTCCGCCATAACTTTCTCGGGAGAAAATTGGAATCGCAGTTGGGCCAATTTTTGCTCGCCCATCGATTGTCACAGTTAAGTGCACACCTAAGAATGGGTTACGAACATCTGGCACCGGATAAACGTGGCGCTGTAGTTTGCCTGGTGCCCAATTGCCATACCAATACAAACCCTTGAATGGCAGCATCACGTAGTCATCGCAATATCCAAATGGTTTTGCAACCTTGTCGGCATAAAGTCCAGCGCAGTTAACTATGTGACCAATGGAATAGTTGCCCAAGTTTGTGATGATTCGATTTGGCGTTGTTCGCAATACTTCATGACCCAGCTTTAGCGTCGTACCTTCACGAACAACTTTGTCCGCTAGGGCCTGCGTGACTTCGAGCGGATTCGCCACCGCCGTCTTTGGTGACCAGAGAGCAAGTTCCGAAGTCTTGGCGAGCGGCTCTAATTCAGCAAGTCGATCAGGAGTAACAAGTTCAGTGACTACCCCGTTGGCATTACCGCGTCGATGTAATTCCTTTAACGCAGCTACCTCTGATGGATTCTGAGCAACCACAACTTTCCCGGCTTCTTTTACTCTGATGTTTTCTTCTCTGCAGAAGTCACGCAGTAACTGGTTACCATCACGTGTTAACGCAGCTTTCAATGAATCAGGTGAGTAATAGAAGCCGGCATGCATCACGCCGCTATTGCGGCCACTTGCGTGCTCACCAACAGAACTTTCCTTATCGAAAACCGCAATGCTCGCATTTGGGTGAATCTGGCGAATTCGATTCGCCATAGCTAAACCAACAATTCCGGCTCCGATTACTCCGAAGTCGAAATTGTTGGCAGCCATATGCAGTTTGTTACTCAGAAACTCCAGCAGTATCAGCCGGCGCGATTTCAATGTCAGAAAGCTCGCCCTTGAACTCGCCTCTGATTGTGAACTTGGCATCATCGCCTTCGCCCTCAACATCAACAATCACAATTTCGCCTGGCTTGAGATCACCAAAGAGCATCTTTTCGCTCATTGGATCTTCAATCTCGCGCTGGATTGTTCTACGCAATGGGCGCGCACCCAAGACTGGATCGTAACCACGCTTCGCCAGCAATGCCTTGGCGGCCGAAGTTAGTTCGATTGCCATGTCCTTGTCCTTCAAGCGGGAATCCAACTTGGCGATCATTAGGTCTACGATTTCGACGATTTCATCTTCACTTAACTGGTGGAAGACGATGATGTCATCAATACGGTTCAAGAACTCTGGGCGGAAGTGAGTCTTTAGTTCGTCGTTGACCTTTGCCTTCATGCGTTCGTATGAAGTCGTGGTGTCGTTACCATCAGCAAAGCCAAGGCTGACACCCTTCGCAATGTCTCTGGTTCCAAGGTTGGTAGTCATGATGATTACCGTGTTCTTGAAGTCAACAACGCGACCTTGGGCATCAGTTAGACGACCGTCTTCCAGAATCTGCAACAACGAGTTGAAGATATCAGGGTGAGCCTTTTCAACTTCATCGAATAGCACGACGCTAAATGGCTTGCGGCGAACCTTCTCAGTTAGCTGGCCGCCTTCTTCGTAACCAACGAATCCTGGAGGCGAACCAAATAGTCGAGAGACAGTGTGCTTCTCGGAGTATTCAGACATATCCAACTGGATAAGTGAATCTTCATCACCAAACAAGAACTCAGCAAGTGTCTTGGAAAGTTCAGTCTTACCAACACCTGATGGACCGGCGAAGATGAACGATCCACCTGGACGCTTTGGATCCTTAAGACCAGCGCGAGTACGACGAATTGCCTGAGACAAAGCCTTGATTGCCTGCTCTTGTCCGATAACTCTCTTGTGTAGATCGCCTTCCATATGAAGTAGTCGCTGTGACTCTTCTTCAGTCAGCTTGAATACTGGAATTCCGGTTGAAGCTGCAAGAACTTCTGCGATCAATTCTTCATCAACAGTTGCAACAACATCCATGTCGCCGTCCTTCCACTCTTTTTCGCGAGTGGCACGGGCAGCGATCAGATTCTTTTCGTCATCGCGAAGCGAAGCTGCGCGTTCGAAATCCTGACCATCAATTGCTGATTCTTTTTCCATTCGAGTTGCAGCAATCTTTTCGTCGATTTCTCGCAAGTCTGGTGGTGCAGTCATGCGACGAATACGCAAACGTGCGCCAGCCTCATCGATTAAGTCAATTGCCTTGTCTGGAAGGAATCGATCACTGATGTAACGATCCGCCATAGTTGCAGCGCCAACTAGCGCAGCATCAGTGATGGTGACTCGGTGATGATTTTCGTAGCGATCGCGAAGACCCTTAAGAATTTCAATGGTCTGGGCAATTGTTGGTTCGTTAACCTGAATTGGCTGGAAGCGACGCTCAAGAGCTGCATCCTTTTCGATGTACTTGCGGTACTCATCAAGGGTTGTTGCACCAATGGTCTGAAGTTCACCACGGGCCAACATTGGCTTCAAGATGCTTGCGGCATCGATTGCACCTTCAGCTGCACCGGCTCCAACAAGAGTGTGCATTTCATCAATGAAGATGATGATGTCTCCGCGAGTTTTGATTTCTTTCAAAACTTTCTTTAGGCGCTCTTCGAAGTCACCACGGTAACGAGAGCCTGCTACAAGTGCACCTAGATCAAGTGAGTAGATCTGCTTATCTTTTAGGGTTTCAGGAACTTCACCCTTAACAACATTTTGTGCAAGACCTTCAACGACTGCAGTCTTACCAACACCAGGTTCACCAATTAGAACTGGGTTGTTCTTGGTGCGACGGGAAAGTACTTGCATGACGCGTTCGATTTCCTTGACGCGCCCAATGACTGGATCGAGCTGACCATCACGAGCTGCTTGCGTTAAGTTGCGACCGAATTGATCAAGCACCAAAGAAGTTGATGGCGTTCCTTCAGCTGGACCGGCACCTTGCTGCTGTGGTTCCTTGCCCTGGTAACCCGAAAGCAATTGAATAACTTGCTGACGAACGCGATTTAGATCTGCACCAAGTTTTACAAGAACCTGTGCCGCAACGCCTTCGCCTTCGCGAATAAGTCCAAGCAAGATGTGCTCGGTACCGATGTAGTTGTGGCCTAGTTGCAATGCCTCGCGAAGTGAAAGTTCAAGAACCTTCTTTGCGCGTGGAGTAAATGGAATGTGACCTGATGGAGCTTGCTGGCCTTGGCCGATGATTTCTTCAACCTGAGCACGAACTGCTTCAAGTGAAATGTCCATGCTTTCAAGAGCCTTGGCGGCAACGCCTTCGCCCTCGTGAATTAGTCCAAGGAGGATATGTTCGGTTCCGATGTAATTGTGATTCAGCATGCGTGCCTCTTCTTGGGCAAGCACCACAACGCGACGAGCACGGTCTGTAAATCTCTCGAACATGTGCAACTCCTCTTAACTTTTCGGCCTTGTGTCAATGCTAGAGCCAATGCATGACAGCGCATCTGCGGATTTATAAACCTGCAAATGGTTGGCAGCAAGGTCTGCCGTATTTAATGGACTTTTTGATTCTTTAGGTATCTGCCAGTAGCGAACAGCCAATATTTACAGGTTTTTTAGCATTCTGGTGTTGCCCAATGTGTTTGGCTTCACGTGCTCCAAGTCCAAGAATTCAGCTACACCTTGATCGCCAGAAAGCAAGAGTTCGGCATATGTCGAGGCATCAACTGGAGATTCTTCGATCGGTGCAAAGCCATGGCCAGTAAAGAATTTGGTTTCGAAAGTTAAACAGAACAGTCTGGTTAACCCAAGTTCAGTAGCACGCTGAGTTAAGGCATCGATAATTTTAGAACCAACACCTTGGCCCTTGCATGTTGGATTAACAGCGACAGTTCGGACTTCTCCTAGGTCATGCCACATCACGTGCAGAGCGCCGCAACCGATAACTTTTCCATCAAGTTCTGCTACATAAAACTCTTGAACATCTTCATAAAGCGTCACAGTATTCTTGCGAAGCAGTCTTGGACCATCGCCTGCATAGTTTTCAACTAAGTCACGGATTGCTAAAACATCTGCAGTTATTGCTGGACGAACAGTTACGGTCATGACTATTCAGGCTTCACTAACGGGAACAAAATAGTTTCGCGAATGTTCAATCCAGTTAATGTCATTAGTAATCGATCGATGCCCATTCCCACTCCACCACTTGGAGGCATGCCGTACTCAAGCGCACGCAAGAAGTCTTCATCTAACTGCATCGCTTCAGCATCGCCGCCAGCTTTAAGTGAAGACTGTTCCATCAAACGTTCCCGTTGAATGACTGGATCAACAAGTTCGGAGTATCCAGTTCCGGCTTCGTAACCGTCGATGTAAAGGTCCCACTTTTCTGCAGTTCCCTTTTGAGTTCGGTGTTCGCGCACTAGCGGTGAAGTATCTACTGGGTAATCCATAACAAAAGTTGGTTTTTTCAAATTCTCAACAACATAATGCTCAAGCAATTCTTCGACTAGCTTTCCGTGAATTGCTTTCGGATCATGTGTGATGCCGGCGTCAGCACAAAGTTTACGAAGTTCTGCGATTGGAGTTTCTGGAGTTATCTCTTTGCCAATTGCTTTACTGACAGATGGAAATACTGAAATCTGATCCCATTCACCAGATAAGTCGCGGGTGCCACCATCAACAAGTTCATAATTCAAAGTGCCATGAACTGCCAGGGCGGCTTCTTGGATAAGTTCTCGAGTGAGAGTCGCCATATCGTTGTAGTCCGCATAAGCCTGGTAATACTCCAACATTGCAAACTCTGGTGAGTGAGTTGAGTCAGCACCTTCATTGCGGAAGTTGCGATTGATCTCGAAGACTCGTTCGATTCCACCGACTACACAACGCTTTAGGAAAAGCTCTGGTGCAATACGCAAGAACAATTGCATGTCGAAGGCATTAGAAGCTGTTACGAATGGGCGAGCTGCTGCACCACCATGCATGGTTTGCAGCATTGGAGTTTCAACTTCGATGTAGTCCCGCTTTGCAAAACTTGCCCGCAAGCTAGACATGGTTGCTGGACGAAGTCGAGCAACAGTGCGAGCGGTATCGCGCATGATTAAGTCCGCGTAACGCTGACGGACTCGAGTTTCTTCGCTCAAAGGTTTGTGTGGATTTGGAAGCGGGCGCAATGCTTTTGCAGCCATGTGCCAGCTGTCAGCCATTACGGAAAGTTCGCCGCGCTTGCTGCTGATAACTTCGCCGACAACTGCAACAACGTCACCGATATCAACTAAGCCTTTCCAAGCATCAAGTTGCTCTTCGCCAATTCGATCAAACGAAAGCATGGCTTGAATAGTTTCGCCTGTTCCTGCTTGTAATTGTGCGAAGCAAAGCTTGCCAGTGTTACGCATGAACATAACTCGACCAGCAATACCGACAGTGTCGCCACTTTCTTGCTCAGCGACTAAGTGTGCGTATTTGTCGCGGACCGCCGGAATCGTCGTAGTTACTGGAACTCGAACTGGGTAGGCATCCTGCCCACTAGCCAAAATTGCAGCCCGCTTTTCGTGACGAACCTGCATTTGTTCTGGCAGGTCGTCTACTTCTTCGGCAGCTGGATTCTGGTCGGTGGTCATTGACCAAGATTATCGGTACTAAGCGTTGCGCTCGAACATCAGACGCAGACCAATCAATGTTAGATCTGGCTCGTGGTGGGTAATAGTCTCGGACTCAGGGACCACAATGGCCGATAAACCTCCAGTGGCAATGACTGCCTTAACGGGAGTTCCCAACTCATCAACAATTCGATCCACCAGACCATCTACTTGTCCCGCGAATCCATAGACAGCGCCAGACTGTAAGGCTTCGACGGTATTCTTGCCAATTACATTGCGTGGTGCTATCAATTCAACTTTTCGTAGCTGGGCAGCTCGTGAGGCCAATGCATCGATCGAAATCTCAATGCCGGGTGCCAGGGCGCCACCAAGGAATTCACCTTTGGCTGAGATCACATCAAGATTCGTTGAAGTTCCAAAATCAACCACGATTGCTGGGCCGCCATACAGCGTGAAGGCAGCTAATGAATTAACGATTCTATCTGCGCCAACTTCTTTTGGATTGTCGGTCAGAACTGGAACACCTGTTTTGATTCCTGGCTCAACAATTACTTGTGGGACATCTTGGTAATAGTTGTTCAACATCGTGCGCATTTCGCGAAGCACAGCTGGCACTGTTGAGCACAATGCGATTCCAGTTATGTCGGGAGCATCGCTAAGTATCGCTTTGAACTTCAGTGCCAATTCATCAGCAGTCTCACGGCTATCTGTTTTAGTTCGCCAAGATGAAACTAATTGGTCACCTGCAAACAACCCAAGAACGGTATTGGTATTGCCGACATCAATTGCTAACAGCATGCTTTTCCTACTTTGCTATCTCGAGGTTGTCGATAAGTCTTACGTCTTCAATGTTTACCGCCACAAAAACTCGAGCGTTGCTAAGTGTCGCAGCTGAAACTAAATCATTGGATCTGATTTCAAAGTATTCAACTTCAAACTGTCCACTTTGTTCTAAGGTCGCAATACCGGCAGCTTCTGAGTCTTCAACTGAGCCTGAGTTCAAAAATGTTTCTGAAGCCTTTTTCATCGCAGCCGGAATTAATCTTGCAGACTCAATAGCTTGCTCTGAGAGCCGACGATTTCGACTTGATAGCGCGATTCCAAATTCATCCCGCACTGTTGGTACTCCCACGATCTCAATTGGCATCTTTGTAGCAGCAACCATCACTTTGACCAGGGTTAGTTGTTGAAAATCTTTTTCACCAAAGAATGAATAGTTGGCATGAGTAATTGAAAGCAAACGTTCCACGACCGTCAACATTCCACGAAAGTGGCCAGGGCGAGCTTTACCTTCTAATACATCTCCGATAGCACCAGGTTCCATTGGTGGATTTACTTCCAGCCCATTTGGATACATCTGTGCAACGTCTGGAACAAAGACTGCATCAGCTCCGGCACTTTGCAAAGTATCGAGATCAGAATCCAAGGTTCGAGGATATTCAGCCAAGTCAGAAGAATTATTGAATTGTGTCGGGTTAACAAAAATTGTCGCAATTACTCGAGTTCCACTTGGAGTGTTTGCTTTCGCGTATCTGACCAACTCGGCATGGCCTTGATGCAAAGCACCCATGGTTAACACGGCTGCGATTGGGGTGGTTTCTTTCTCAGCCCAAGCATCAACTTCGGCAACCGTATTTAGGGCTACTGGCCTAGTCATGATTCATCTGCCAAAACAATCAACAACTCTTCGGCCAATTGCGGTTGCAAAGCTCCTGAAGCAAGAGCCCGAATCGCAGTCAACCGCGCCATTGCCCGATACGCCTGTGTTACCGCTGGATCAAAGTTTGCTAGCACGCGCAAATGTTCCCGAACTGTTCCGGCATCACCCCGTGCAACTGGACCAGTGATCGCTGCATCACCATTTCGCAATGCGTTATCTAAAGATGCGCCAAGTAGCGGAGCGACCAAGTCCTCTGGGTTTGTGATTCCAGCGGCTTCAAGTAACTCAGTAGTTTGGGTAACTAGCGTCATTAAATTGTTTGCACCAAAAGTTAAAGCAGCGTGATACAGCCCGCGATTTTCTTCGGGCACCCAAATTGGCTCCCCACCAATCTCTACAACCAAAGTTTCAGCTACCGGACGCAAAGTCTGAACGGTTGTGATGCCAAATGGGCAAGCGGATAACCGATTCAAATCGATGCTAGTTCCGGTAAATGTCATCACTGGATGAAGTGCCAACGGCAGACAACCTTGATCTGTTAACGGTCGCAGAATTTCAATTCCGTACCTGCCTGAGGCATGCATTACAAAAGTTCCGGGACTTACTGCATTGGTTGCAGCTAAACCATTAACAACTTGGCTGAGGTAATCATCCGGCACAGTCAAAAGAATCAGATCTCGATCCTTAACTGCTTCTTCAATCGAAGTAACTGGAACGCCCGGTAACAGTGATTCAGCTCTTAGTTTTGAAATGTCGCTGACTGCAGTGCAGGCACGAATGTTGTGCCCGGCACGTTTTAGGGCAGCACCTAATACAGAACCGGCTCTGCCAGTTCCGACTACGCCAACGTCAAGGCGTGGAGGTTTTTCGGTCCAAGGCTCATCGCTCTCGGCCATCGTGTTGACCACCTAATAAGACTAGTAGCAACTTTCTAAATGTCGAATAAATCGATAAATCTGCAGGGGTATGACACGATAAGTCCCGTGGTTAAGCGCAGCAGAGTGGGGATCTCTCCCCTAGATACAGCAAGGTCTGACCACACCACAAACTTGGCACTACATGCCCCAGCCACTCACGGAATGATGCGAATCGATTGTGAGTATGAAGGCGAGATCATTACGTCTGCAAAGCCAATTCTCGGTTCGATGCATCGAGGCGCCGAAAAGCTTTTCGAGTCTCGCGATTATCGACAAGTCATCGCGCTTGCAAATCGTCATGAATGGTTAAGCGCCTACTCAGGCGAAGTTGGGGTTGCTCAATTAGTCGAAACCGCACTTGGCATAGAAGTGCCCGATGCTGCTCAGTGGTTTCGCACGTTGCTCCTGGAGTACAACCGAGTGACTTCGCACCTAGCTTTTCTAGCAGGATTTCCATGGCAAGACCAGCAATTGATTGAGAACTTGCGCAAGTCTCGTGAGCTTTGGGTGAATCACTATCGCGCTTACACCGGAAGTCGGATGCATCCGATGTTGACTCGAATAGGTGGGCTCACTCACGCGCCATCTGCTGAGTGGTTAGAACAAGTTCAGCATCTTTGCTTTGATGCTGCGCAAATCATTCTGGAAACTAATTGGTTAGCACAGCTAACCGAATACGAAGCAGTTGGAGTCTTAACTAAAGCTCAGGCAATTGAGTCAGCCGTCAGTGGCCCAGTTGCTCGTGCCAGTGGTTATGCAATCGATTTACGAGAGACCGCTAGTGGGCTGAAGTTTTCCGAACTCGAAAGTTTTGCAGTTGTTCTGCAAACATCGGGAGATATCAGTGCACGAATGTTACAGCTTGTAGACGAGGTCACTGTTTCGCTAGCGATGATTTCAGAGTTAAATGAGCCATGCACTTTTCACTTCGCTGACGAAGTAAATGTCTTGCTTCCAAAAGTGGTTCGAGTTCCGGAAGGAAGTTACGAGCACAGTATTGAAACTCCACTAGGAATAGCGTCTTGGTTCCTAGTTTCAAGAAATGACAAAATGCCGTACCGATTGAAATTACGCCCTGCTAGTTTGCACACAGTTTTGGCATTATCAAATGTGTTACCAGGAACAAGCAAAAAAGATTTTGACGCAGTAGTGGCAAGTATGCCGTTTATTGCAGGGGATGCTGACCGTTAGTCTTTGCGCTTCAAGGCTAATTCAGCTAAGTCTGCAAGACGAACCATTAAGTTCTCAATTAACTTCTGAGATGAATCAAGACGGTCGCGCAAATCTTTAATCTCATCTCGCATGATCACAAGTTCTAGCGAATGAGATTGATCTGCAGCTTCATCAATAATGATTGTTGATGAAGCCTGTTGCGTTGATTGCGTGAATACCCTTGGCTCTTCCCGAGTCTCTGTCATTACTGACTCGGCTCTTGGAGCTTGCTGTTGTTGACCAGCACTAGGAGTAAATACTGGTTCCGGTTCTGGTGCCACAGGTGGCTCCAGAACTACATCAGTTTCAAACAAAGAATCAAATGACTTAGGCTCTTCGATTACTTCTGCAACTGGCACTTCTGCAACTGGAGTTGGGATTGGTTCTGGCACTACAACGGTTGGTGTTTCTGTTTGTGTGACAGGTGTAAACGGTGGAGCTTCTTGAACTGAAACTTCTACTGGAGCAAATATCGGATGGTCAAAACTTTGTGATACGCGATTAATGTTTGTTTGCAAACTTGCGCGCATTTGTGCAATACGACGTCGTGCTTCTTCTAATGCCTCGGCTGGTGAAACTACAAAGTCTGGGTCAGGCACAATCTCAGTTGGAAAGTCGTATGGCCTAACTTCAACAACAGGTTCGCGAACTGTTGTCGGCACATCAGAAGCTAAGTCATCAGGCGCAACAAATTCAGATTCATCGCTAGCAACAACTTCAATTGGAGCCCAAGCATTGGCGTCAACATTTGGAACCACATTTTCAAAACTTGAGGCTCGATTTTCTTCACGCGCTTTTGCTTGATCAAGAGTTTCGCCAGATTTGATCAGTGGAACCCAGCCGGTGTACTCGCCACGAATGATTTCATCAGCATCAGGTGGCAGCGGCGGTCTGCGACGAATCATGGTGTCTTCGTCGATTGGCATGAACTGATCTATTGGTGGAGCCAAAGTTGGCTCGTCTACATCGCTAATGTCCCAGACTGGTGCAGTTAACGGATCCCATTTTTCGGAGCGCGCGTCATTAACTGAGTCATCAGTAGACATTTTTCGCCTCCTAGGGAAGATGTGGAGAACCCAAGCCTATGGGCATTTTGTGCACATGTGAAACTGTGAATCCGTGTAATGCTTGGAAGCATGGGGTTTCTGGCTAATTCGGCTCTTGCTATCGGAGCCACCGGAGTCGGAAGCCTGGCTTATGGCCTAGTTGAAGCCCAAGCATTCAAAGTCCGCGAACTAGATCTGGAATTACTTCCGGCTGGCAGCGAGTCAATTCGAGTGCTTCATATTTCAGATCTACACATCACACCCGCCCAAACTCGAAAAATCAACTGGGTTAAATCACTTGCCAAACTTGAGCCTGACTTTGTGGTTGGCACTGGAGATTTCTTGGCTCATCAGCTTGCCGTTCCCGCTGTTGTTGAGGCCATGAATGAATTAATGGACCTACCTGGAGCTTTTGTTTTGGGTAGCAATGACTACTTTGCGCCGACAATCAAGAATCCGTTCATGTACTTCAATAAAGATCGAGAGATTCAAACTAAAGGCGCAGCGTTGCCAACTTCTGACTTAGTAGAAGAACTCACGGATGCAGGTTGGCTAGATCTAAACAACAAGCAGAGCACTGCTGTAGTTAATGGCGTGAAGATTCATTTCCGTGGCACAGATGATCCGCATATCAATAAGGATGACTACACAGCTGTAACGGGTGCATTTGATTCTGATGCATTTGCATTCGGTGTCACTCATGCACCGTATCGAAGAGTTCTACAAAGCTTTGAAAGTGACAAGGCAGATTTAGTTCTAGCTGGGCATACTCACGGCGGACAAATATGTATTCCGCTTTATGGAGCTCTAGTTACGAACTGTGATCTGCCACAAGGACAAGCAAAAGGCTTTTCAACTTTTGGTGAAAGTGAAATGCCACTTCATGTTTCTGCTGGAGTTGGTACGTCACCATTTGCTCAAGTTCGGATTGCATGCCGCCCAGAGGCAACGCTAATCACGTTGAGCGCAAAAATAAACTAAGAATTAACTAAATTCTTTTGCAACTACCTCTGCGATTTGTGCAGTGTTTAATGCTGCACCCTTGCGCAAGTTATCACCACACACAAAGAAATCAATTTCATTTGGATATTCTTTAGAAACTCGAATTCGACCAACGACTGTTGGATCAGTTCCAACTACATCAATTGGTGTTGGAAAAATCTTGTTGGCTGGATCATCAGTTACAACTACGCCATCTGCATTGGCTAGCAAGGCGCGAACTTCATCAGCCGTGACTGCACGATCCAAAACCGCATGAACTGCAAGTGAGTGGGTGGTAACAACTGGAACTCGCACACAGGTTGCGTGAACTTTTAGCTCTGGCTTACCAAGAATCTTTCGTGATTCATTACGAACTTTCAGTTCTTCACTTGTGTAATCATTTTCCGAAAGTGACCCTGCCCACGGCACAACATTTAATGCAAGTGGTGCTGGGAAGACATCATTCTTGGTAATGACATTTCGAACATCTTTAGTTTCATTGCCTAAGTTCTTGCCAGCGACTGCATCGATTTGCTCGTGCAGTGCGTCAATACCACCTTGACCAGCGCCAGAAGCTGCTTGGTAGGAAGCAACAACTAGTTCTTTTACGCCGAATGCTTTTTCAAGTGCGCCAACAACCACGATCATGGAAAGCGTTGTGCAGTTTGGATTGGAAATGATTCCACGTGGACGGTTACGAGTTTGGTCCGCATTAACTTCAGGCACAACCAACGGCACATCAGCATCCATGCGGAATGCTCCACTGTTATCAACAGCAATCACGCCTTTAGCCGCAGCAATTGGTGCCCACTTTGCTGAGATTTCATCTGGGACGTCAAACATTGCAACATCCACGCCATCAAAAGCTGCTTCGGTTAACTCTTCAACTACTACATCCTGGCCACGCACCTGCAAAACCTTGCCAGCTGAACGAGCTGAGGCAAGTAACTTAATTTCGCCCCAAACGTCTGGACGAGTTGAAAGTAGGTCAAGCATTACCGTGCCAACGGCACCAGTTGCACCGACTACGGCAAGAGTTGGTTTCTTAGTCATTACTTATCGTCCCGTTCCACCGTAAACAACGGCTTCGCCGTCAGCATCCAAACCAAAAGCGGTGTGAATTGCAGTTACTGCCTTCGTGGCATCATCAGCACGAGTAACAACTGAGATTCGAATTTCCGAAGTTGAAATCATTTCAACGTTCACACCAGCATCCGCAATTGCCTTAAAGAAAGTTGCAGAAACACCGGGATGTGAGCGCATGCCAGCACCAACCAATGAAATCTTTGCAATATTTTCATCCGTGTCGATGTCTTTGAAGTTAACTTCTTTTTCAATGCGACGTAGAGCTAGTTCGGCTTTAGCGGCATCACCACGAGGGCAAGTGAATGTCACGTCAGTTGCACCTGACTCATGAACACTTACGTTCTGAACAATCATGTCCATATTGATGCCAGAGTCGGCCACGGCTTGGAAGATTGCCGCTGCCATACCTGGACGGTCAGGAACACCAACGACTGTGATCTTGGCATCTCCTAAATCATGTGCGACGCCGGCGATGATCGGTTGTTCCATAATTGCTCCTACTTTGGACAACTTATTTAACTTGGACTGATCGTTTAAATCAGCAATAACAAATGTGCCTTCTTTTTCCGAGAACGAAGAACGAACGTGAATTGGTAAATCAAAACGCTTTGCATATTCGACACAACGTAAGTGAAGAACTTTCGCTCCAGCAGCAGCTAGTTCCATCATTTCGTCATAAGTAATGCGAGGCACATGTCGTGCCTTCGGTGCAATGCGCGGATCAGCAGAAAAAATGCCATCGACATCGGTATAGATTTCACAAACGTCGGCATAGAGTGCAGCAGCTAATGCAACTGCAGTTAAATCAGATCCACCACGACCAAGAGTTGTGATGTCTTTAGTGTCTTGTGAAACGCCTTGGAAGCCAGCAACGATTGGAATTGCATTTTCTCGCAATGCCTCTTGAATACGTCCCGGAGTTACATCAACAATTCGCGCTTTGCCATGACTTGAATCAGTAATCAATCCTGCTTGAGATCCGGTATAGGAACGAGCTTCGAAACCAAGGTCATTAATTGCCATTGCTAACACGGCCATCGAGATTCGTTCGCCAGCAGTCAACAACATGTCTAGTTCGCGACCTGGCGGATTTGGTGAAACTTGTTTAGCTAAATCAATTAGATCGTCAGTTGTGTCACCCATTGCTGAAACAACGACTACAACTTCGTTACCAGCTCTTTTTGTGTCTGCAATTCGCTTGGCTACGCGCAAAATTCCAGCAGCATCCGCAACGGATGACCCACCGAATTTAGCGACAATTAAGCCCATAGAACATAAGTCTAAATGGAATCTCGAAGTCTGATATCACCGTCCAAAGTGTGAAACGGGAATCTGGGTTCAACTTCTTATGGACTGACTTGGCGCCGGCCCTCAAATGCTCGTCCCAAGGTAACTTCGTCAGCATATTCAAGGTCGCCACCAACCGGTAATCCAGAAGCGAGCCTGGTTACCTTTATTCCCAATGGAGAAATCAGTCTTGTCAGGTAGGTGGCGGTAGCTTCACCTTCCAGATTTGGATCGGTGGCCAAGATGATTTCAACAATTGCCCCATCCGCAAGCCGAGTCATGAGTTCAGTGACTCGAAGGTCATCTGGTCCAACACCATCAATCGGGCTAATTGCGCCGCCCAATACGTGATACCTGCCTCGGAATTCTCTGGTTCGTTCAACAGCCAAAACATCTTTAGGTTCTTCGACTACGCAGATTGACGACTCATCGCGTCGAGTGTCTGCGCAAATTCGACAAAGGTCATCTTGGG
>JBIIAS010000122.1:0-3796 GCA_044239795.1 Candidatus Nanopelagicales bacterium
ACTTGCGGAACTCTTGGCTACGCTGCACATCAATCTGTTCCATGCGGTACTCGCCTGGCTTTAAGTTGTCTGGTCCCTTGAATGCTGGAATCTCACGCGCCTTCTTGTAGTTGAAGGAAACGTCAGCTACAAGATCCTTGATAACTGGGAATGCACGAAGTGGAGTTACCGTGATCTCTTCATCTTCGGCAAAAGTGTTCATGCGAGTCATACACATAAGACTTGGCTTGCCGTTGATTTCAGCGCTGCAAGAACCACACTTACCAGCCTTGCAGTTCCAACGAACTGCTAGGTCTGGTGCTTCAGTTGCCTGGAGGCGGTGGATGATGTCAAGTACAACTTCGCCTTCGCCAACTTCAACTTTGTGTTCTTCAAGTTGACCGGCTTCGCTGTTACCGCGCCAGATTCGCATCGATGCTAAGTAACCCATTAGTTGCCTCCCATTCCAAGCTGCGCCAGTTCTTCAGGCAGCAGGTACTTCTTCAATTCTTCGCCGTCAAATAGTTCAGCCAATTCTTTTGGCATTGGAGGTAGGGTTTGGCGCTCGGTGCTTACCTTTGAACCATCCCATGACGTAATGACGTGAATTGCGCGCCACTTTGGATCCATAGTTGGGAAGTCGTCGCGGGTGTGACCACCGCGAGATTCTTCACGTTCCATGGCTGACTTAGCAACCGCTTCGCTAACAAGCAGCATGTTCATGAGGTCAAGCGCAATGTGCCAACCTGGATTGAACTTTGTGTCACCTGAAACGCTTACGTGCTTTGCGCGCTCCTTCATGAGCTCAAGCTTTTCAATTGCTTCCCGCATTTCAGCGCCGACGCGAATGATACCGACTAAGTCATTCATCATCTGCTGTAGTTCGTAATGAACTGCGTAAGCATTTTCCTTGCTATCGCCCTTGAATGGAGCAAGTGCTGATGCTAATGCGCGATCGATTTCAGCCTGTTCCAGTTTTGGCTTGGTGCCAAGTGCAGCTACATACTCACTCGCTCCAACACCTGCGCGACGACCGAATACCAAAAGGTCAGATAGTGAGTTTCCACCAAGACGGTTTGAACCATGCATACCGCCAGCAACTTCACCTGCAGCAAACAAACCAGGTACGCCAGTTGCAGCACCGGTATCTGGATCAACCTGAACGCCACCCATTACGTAGTGACAAGTTGGTCCAACTTCCATGGCCTGCTTTGTGATGTCCACATCAGCAAGTTCCTTGAACTGATGCCACATGGATGGAAGGCGGGCCTTGATTACCTCTGGGGCTAAGCGAGTTGAAACATCTAGGAATACGCCACCATGCGGGGAGCCACGACCGGCTTTAACTTCGGTGTTGATAGCGCGCGCTACTTCATCGCGAGGTAGAAGTTCTGGCGGACGACGGTTGTTGTCTGGATCGGTGTACCAACGATCGGCTTCTTCTTCGGTGTCGGCGTATTGCTTAACGAAAACCGGTGGGATGTAGTCAAACATGAAGCGCTTGCCGTCTGAGTTACGAAGAACACCGCCATCACCACGAACTGATTCCGTAACCAAGATGCCTTTAACGGAAAGTGGCCAAACCATGCCGGTTGGGTGGAATTGAATGAATTCCATGTGCATTAGGTTTCCGCCAGCCTTCAGGGCTAGGGCGTGACCGTCGCCAGTGCCTTCCCATGAATTGGAAGTTACCTTGAAGGATTTGCCGATACCACCAGTTGCTAGAACAACGGCTGGGGCTTCGAATACGACGAACTCGCCGGACTCGCGCCAGTAACCAAGTACGCCAGAAACCTTGCCATCTGTCTTAAGAATTTCAGTGATGGTTAATTCTGCGAAGACCTTGATCTTTGATTCATAATCGCCAGTTTCTGCGAAGTCTTCTTGCTGCAGCGAAACGATCTTTTGCTGCATGGTGCGAATCAATTCCAAGCCAGTGCGGTCACCAACGTGAGCTAGGCGTGGGTATTCGTGGCCACCGAAGTTACGTTGGCTGATTTTGCCTTCTGGAGTGCGATCGAAAAGTGCACCATAAGTTTCAAGTTCCCAAACGCGATCTGGGGATTCCTTGGCATGTAGTTCTGCCATGCGCCAGTTGTTCTGGAACTTACCGCCACGCATTGTGTCGCGGAAGTGAACCATCCAGTTGTCTTTGCTGTTAACGTTACCCATGCTGGCGGCAATGCCACCTTCAGCCATAACGGTGTGTGCTTTACCAAACAAGGACTTGCAGATGATTGCTGTGCGCAAACCACTTGCCCGTGCCTCGATGGCAGCGCGAAGTCCTGCGCCACCAGCACCGATGATTACAACGTCGTATTCGTGACGCTCAAATTCAGCCATGAGTGTTCAAGTCCCCTTAGAAGAAGTAGATGTTTGTGATTTGGCCTGTTGCGACACTGCGTACGTACAGGTCACACAGAGCAACGCCAATCAGCGAAACCCAGGCAAACTTTGGATGATGTGGATTTAGATTCGAAACAAAGGTCCATGCCTTGTAACGAAACGGATGCTTGCTGAAGTGCTTCAGGCGGCCACCAATTGCGTGACGGCAGGAGTGACATGACAGCGAGTACAGCCAAAGGAATGTTGCGTTAGCTACCAAAACTAAAGTTCCAACGCTCATTCCAAAGCCGCCATCTTTACCGTGGAATGCCAACAGTGCATCGTAAGTCAAGATGACGTTGAAGATAAGTCCAGCAAAGAAGAAGTAACGGTGTGAGTTCTGAAGTAAAAGTGGCTGACGAGTTTCACCTGTGTAGGTTTTGTGTGGTTCAGCTACTGAACATGCAGGTGGTGACATCCAAAACGCACGGTAGTAAGTCTTGCGGTAGTAGTAGCAAGTCAAACGGAATCCAAGTGGAAAAACCAAAATCAATAGTGCTGGCGAAATTGAGTACCAGTCACCAAACGGTGTACCAAAAATGGCTGCTTCTGGTGGACATGATGTGGCAAGACATGGTGAGTAAAACGGTGACACTAAGTGGTCAACGTAGTAGTACGCATTTTCGAATGCGCGCCAGGTTGAGTATGCAATGAATGACAAAAGAACAACGACAGAAATAAGTGGTTCAATCCACCATTTATCTGTTCGTAAATGTCTAAATGCGATTTTTGCACGTCCCGGCGCCGAGACACCATTTTCCATTGATTTAACAGCCATAGCCAGAAGTTTAGGGTCTAGGGCCAAAGCCTGCAGTGGTGCCTAGGAAAATCGGCTGTGATGTACCGCACACCACAAATGCTCAAATCCTTCGGGGTGATTTAGCGGTAAAGGGCCAGCTCTAGGTCCGACACTTCGCTAGCGATTTCCAATGCGCCAGCGGATTCGAGTTCATCCCGATCCCCATAGCCATAGAGCACTCCGATCCCAGGAATCCCGTGCTCTTTAGCGCCCAGGATGTCGTGCTCGCGGTCCCCGATCATCACGATTGAAGTCCCATCGCACATCTTCAATTCCGCAAGGGCATGCTCGATAACAAGGGCCTTGGTGCCGCGCACTTCCCCAGTTTCATCTGAGCCAGCTATGACATCGAAGTGATGATCCAAATTGAAGTGGCGCAAGATTGCCACAGCTGCGTAATCAACTTTTGAAGTAGCTACGGCCAGGCGCTTGCCGCTCTTATTCAACTTTGTTAACAGCTCAGGAATTCCTGGGTATACCGAATTCTCGAATGCGCCCGTTTCGTTGTAATACTCGCGATACAACCGCACTGCTTCAATCGTGTCTGATTCAGGAATACCGGCATAGTCCTGAAATGAAGTCCAAAGTGGTGGACCAAGGTACTTCTTTAACTCGGCATCGCTTGGTTTTGGG
>JBIIAS010000123.1:0-3782 GCA_044239795.1 Candidatus Nanopelagicales bacterium
GCCCCGCAATGACTTCAATGTGGCATTCAAGAATGAATATGAAACTAAGTTAATGGCTTCTGTTGCATTCTTTGTGAAAACCAAGTCATCCGGTTGTGCGCCAATGAAACTCGCAATGTTTGCTCGAGCATGCTCGAATGCATCAGTTGCTTCTTCTGCAAGAAGATGAGCTCCACGGTGAACTGCAGCGTTGTGGGTTTCGTAGAAGTTGCGCTCCGCATCGAGTACCTGAAACGGCTTCTGTGAAGTCGCCCCGCTATCTAGGTACACCAAGCGCTGATCATTGCGGACTGTCCGTTTGAAGATCGGAAAGTCCGCTTTGATCGCAGCAACGTCTAGTTTTGACATGAATTATGCAGTTACAAACTGAGCGTAGCCATTAGCTTCGATGTCGTCTGCAAGTTCAGGGCCACCTTCACGAACAATGCGACCGTCGTAGAAAACGTGAACGAAATCTGGCTTTACATACTTCAAGATACGCGTGAAGTGAGTAATCAATAGAACACCAGTCTCGCCCTTAGCGCAGACGCGATTGATTCCTTCAGACACTACGCGAAGCGCATCAACGTCAAGACCTGAGTCAGTTTCATCAAGCACGGCGATCTTTGGATTGATCAGTTCCATCTGAAGGATTTCAGTGCGCTTACGCTCACCACCGGAAAAGCCTTCGTTTACATTGCGCTCAGCGAACTGAGGGTCAATCTGCAATCCAGCCATTGATTCCTTTAGTTCTTTGATCCAGTGACGTAGGTTTGGTGCTTCGCCGCGGATCGCTGTGATTGAAGTACGTAGGAAGTTGGAGATTGATACACCTGGAACTTCAACTGGGTACTGCATTGCTAGGAAGAGACCGGCGCGAGCCCGCTCATCAACGCTCATTTCAAGAACATCTTGGCCGTCAAGAGTGACCTGTCCACCTGTGATTGTGTACTTTGGATGTCCAGCGATTGCGTAAGCAAGGGTTGACTTGCCAGAGCCGTTAGGACCCATAAGCGCATGAATCTCGCCAGCCTTAACAGTTAGGTCAACACCGCGCAGAATTTCCTTCGGACCATCTTCGGTTGTTACCTCAACGGTTAAACCCTTAATTTCTAGAACTGACATGACTAACTCCTCGCACTTTCGGATAGTGAAACAAAAATCATTGGATCGGACTGGTTTTCTTCTAGCTTTATTGCAAAGGTCTTCAGGGGTGAGGTTGCTGGAGGCCCGGATGGCTTACCAGTTCTCAAATCAAAGGATGAGCCATGAAGCCAGCATTCGATTGCGCAGCCTTCAATGTCCCCTTCGCTTAGTGAAACCTCAGAATGTGTGCAGATGTCGCTAACAGCAAAGATCTCGTCATCGATCTTTGCCAGCAAAACGTCTTCACCTTCAACAACAACACGTAATGGCTTAGATTCCTCCAGTGCCGACTTGCGCACGGTTTCGAACATCGTGGTCATTAGATATGTCCACCTAAACGTGCCTCGATGCTGTCTCGAACTCGATCATTGATTTCCGGAACCGCAATTTGTCCCAAGAGATCTTCGAAGAATCCACGCAGAACTAATTTGCGAGCTTCATCTTCATTGATTCCACGTGACTGTAGATAGAACAGCTGTTCATCATCGAAGCGACCAGTTGTGCTTGCATGACCAGCACCAACAATCTCACCGGTTTCGATTTCAAGGTTTGGAACTGAATCTGCTCGCCCACCGCCACTAAGGACTAGGTTGCGGTTGATTTCATAAGTATCTGTACCGATCGCATTTGCGCGAATCAAAACGTCACCAACCCAAACTGTGTGAGCGTCTTCGCCATCTAGCGCACCCTTGTAAACCACGTTGCTGCGGCAATTAGCCTCGCTGTGGTCAACAAATAGTCGGTGCTCAGCGTGCTGTCCAGCACCAGCGAAATACAGTCCGATTAACTCGGCCTGTCCACCAGGTGCCGCATAGTGAACGCTTGGCAAGATTCGAACTACTTCACCACCAAGGGTTACTGAAACGTGTTTAACCGAGGCATCTCTACCTAAAGTGATGCGATGTTGCGCAAGATGGACTGCCGATGCGTCCCAATCTTGTAGCGAAACCACAGTGACTGAACCACCGTCGGCCACATTGATGTCAATGTTTCCTGCGTAGGTTGCGGCACCTATGTGATCAACAATCACGACGGCGCTAGCAAACTTCTCGACATTGATGTCTAGTTGACCAAACGCGACAGAATCTGATCCGACAATTGAAACTACAACTGATTCGGCTAGATTCTGGTTGGCTTCAATCGTGAGAGTTGAGACAGCGTCAATCTGTGACCAAGCACCGGCTGCAATCTTGTCAGTAAAACCACGTCTTTCATCTGACTTGTTGCCAGCAATTTCAAAACGTGAGCCATCGACTTTGTTAACTGCGATAGCCATGCTTCCCGTAGCAGCTACGTTTCCTTGGTGAAGGTCACGCAGTCTTGCCATTGGAGTGAAACGGAACTCTTCATCACGACTTGTTGGCGTTGGAAAATCTGACGGATTCAAAGATCGAATAACCGGCGTGTGATCCTTTGGCGGAACAATCGCTACTTCACGTTCTTTAACTTCTGTCATGACTAACCGACTGCGCCTTCCATTTGAAGCTCAATCAGGCGGTTTAACTCAAGTGCGTACTCCATTGGAAGTTCGCGAGCGATTGGCTCTACGAAGCCGCGCACGATCATTGCCATGGCTTCGTCTTCTTCCATGCCACGTGACATTAAGTAGAACAACTGATCCTCGGAAACCTTGGATACAGATGCTTCGTGACCCAATGCAACATCGTCATCACGAACGTCAACGTATGGATAGGTATCTGAACGTGAGATATCATCAACTAACAATGCATCACACTTAACGGTGCTCTTGCTGCCGTGGCAACCCTCAAGAACCTGCACTAAGCCGCGGTAAGAAGTTCTTCCGCCACCTCGCGCTACAGACTTGCTGATGATTGATGAGGATGTGTAAGGCGCAGCGTGAACCATCTTGGCGCCGGCATCCTGATGCTGACCTTCACCAGCAAAAGCGATGGAAAGTGTCTCGCCCTTTGCGTGAGGCCCCTGCAACCAAATGGCTGGGTACTTCATGGTTACCTTTGAACCGATGTTTCCATCGACCCATTCCATAGTCGCACCTTCATGCGCAACGGCACGCTTGGTTACTAAGTTGTAAACGTTGTTCGACCAGTTCTGGATCGTCGTGTAACGGCAACGAGCACCCTTCTTGACGATGATCTCTACTACTGCTGAGTGCAAAGAGTCACTTGAGTAGATCGGTGCGGTGCAACCTTCTACGTAATGAACATATGCATCTTCATCAACGATTATCAAGGTTCGCTCGAACTGCCCCATGTTCTCAGTGTTGATTCGGAAATATGCCTGGAGTGGAATGTCTACATGTACGCCTTTAGGAACGTAAATGAATGATCCACCGGACCATACTGAAGTGTTTAATGCAGCAAACTTGTTGTCGCCTACCGGAATAACAGTTCCGAAATACTCGCGGAAAAGTTCTTCGTGCTCGCGCAGGCCTGTGTCGGTATCTACGAAAATTACGCCCAACTCTTCAAGGTCTTCACGAATCTTGTGGTACACAACTTCGGATTCGTACTGTGCGGCAACACCAGCAACCAAACGCTGCTTCTCAGCCTCAGGAATACCTAGGCGGTCATAGGTGTTCTTGATGTCGTCTGGTAGGTCTTCCCAGCTGTTTGCTTGCTTCTCAGTTGAGCGCACGAAGTACTTGATGTTGTCGAAGTCAATACCTGACAAATCAC
>JBIIAS010000024.1:0-14461 GCA_044239795.1 Candidatus Nanopelagicales bacterium
CCCCTCTTTTGCAAGAAATGCATGCAGACCCCGAACCGCAATCAAAGTTCGGGCTGCTGATGAAGGTGCCAAGGCTGGATGATGTTCGTTACCGAGTCTTAAGCTGATGAGAAACTCAGATATGTCGTTGGCAGATACAGCAGAGAACTCAAGAAAATCTCTACTGACTAAGAATTCCTGATATCTACCAAGATCCCTGCGGTAAGCAGACATCGAATTCTTGGCAAGCCCGCGCTCTACAAGTAAGTGGTCGAGGTACCCATTGATGTGCCGTTGAATTTGAGATGGTTTTGCGTCGGGCACAATTTGAACTTACCTGACATAACTATCAGATTGTTGTTAATCGACCTGAGTTGCTTGGGCGATTGAGTTATCTAAACAGTGGAGAAACGGTCAGCCATCATGGCTTCCCGTCGGGCAACTTCGGTACTCACGCCAGCAAGCAGGCTAGAAAGTGGCGTGTCTAGGGCGTTGCATACCGCTGCTAAAAGCTCTGAAGACGCCTCTTTTTGACCGCGCTCAAGTTCGGACAGGTAACCAAGTGAAACTTGGGCATCTCTTGAAACATCGCGCAAGGTTCGGCCTTGTTCGTTGCGGCGGCGACGTAATTCTTCGCCAATCACTTGGCGCATAAGAACCATCTTTTTGCCAAATACTGGAGTAACAGTTGGAGCGGCGATTTTGACGGTATGGGTCAGTGAAGACTGAACCTGTGGCGTGATTGATCTAGATGAGGCATTTAGAACCGGTTGCTGGGTCATATCGCTTTCCATTCCTTGATCATATCAACAATCTATCGATTGCGTCCTTTTATCAATGTCTTGTTGTTAATACTGCCCAATAAAAGCGTGGATAAACCCCAAAATCACAAGCATTAACCTGTGGGATTAAAGCATTGTGAGTAAAAGCTCTAGGGCTGCAGCTACTGTCTCTTCTCTAACCTGAGCGCGCGCCTCGCGCGGATCGTCTACTTCTGGAAAGAGATGAAGTTCATCTACTGCAGAGTCGATAACAGTTCCTTGCTCGTCTCGCATTACACAGGCAACAAACACCGTGCCAGGTAGATGGCCATCTTGAGAAGCAGGTCCTGCAACGCCAGTTACGGCTAAACCAAAGTCCGCACCGAGCTTGGTTGCAACGCCAGTTGCCATCTCAAGTGCTACTTGAGCCTGAACTGCGCCACCTTCAGCAAGCAAAGTTTCCGAAACGCCCAAAAGGCCCGATTTCAGGTCAGTTGCATACGAAATGACTCCACCTCGGTAAATCTGGGAAGCCCCTGGAATCGAAGTAATTGTGGAGCCCAACTGTCCGCCAGTTAATGACTCAGCAGTTGCGACGGTTTTTCCTTGCATAGCAAAGACAACAGTTACTGCAAGAGAATCGATATCAGTAGTCATCGGTGGCTCGTTTCATTTGCCTAGTATGTCAAACCATTATTTGGAGCGAGGCAGAATTCGCGCTTTTACAACGTAATCAATTCCAGTAGTAATTGTTAGCGCTAACGCAACGCCTAGCGACATTTGAGCTACAGCATCAACCCAGCCATTAAGTGGAATCAAGAAAGCAACAATTGCGACAATCTGACTTACAGTTTTAACTTTGCCACCACGACTTGCTGGAATAACACCCTGCTTAATGACCCAAAACCGCATCAGAGTTATAGCAACTTCTCTAAAGATAATGATTCCGGTAACCCACCAAGCAATCTCACCTTGAATTGAAAGGGCAATCAAGGCGGTGCCAATCAGAGCTTTATCTGCAATTGGATCGGCAATCTTTCCAAAGTTTGTAACTAGGCCATAGCGCCTGGCCCACACTCCATCGACAAGATCTGTCAGTGCCGCAATCAAAAACACGACTGCACTCGCCCACTGAACAGAATCTGTTTGTTCAATCGCAAGTACTAGATAACCAAAAACTGGAACCATGAATAAGCGGGCCACGGTAAGTACGTTTGGAATATTTAGTAACGGAACTTCGTTACTTGGATCGCCTAAGTGATCAGGAATAGGTGGGTGTGTCATTACGAAATCTGCTTTGCAACTAAGTCAACGCCCATGGAGTCAATTACAACGCCGCGCACGATAGTTCCAACGGCAAGTTCGCGATCCGAAACTACTGTGGTTGAGCCGTCGACTTCCGGTCCTTGATGTTCACTGCGCCCCTGATTGCCTGTTTCTTCGATCAAGACCGAGACTTCCTGGCCAATCCGACTGCGAGCTACATTTTCACTGGTGCGCAACGCAACTTTGCTCACGGCTTCATGTCTAGCTTGAACTTCATGTTCAGGTAAATGGCCATCTAACTTCACTGCTGCTGTGCCATCTTCGTCTGAATAAGCAAATACTCCAACTGCATCTAGTCGAGCACCTTCGATGAATTCAATAAGTTCGGTTACGTCATCTTCAGACTCACCAGGAAAACCGACAATCACATTCGTTCGAGCGCCGGCAAGCGGATTGTGCAGCCGGATAGCACTCAGTAAATCTAGGAAGCTATCGGTTCCACCGAATCTCTTCATTCTGCGTAACACTGCATTACTTGCGTGCTGGAAAGAAAGATCAAAGTAAGGGACGATGCCAGCAGTATTAGCAATAACGCTGATTAAATCTGGACGCATTTCAGCTGGCTGTAGATACGAAACTCGCACCCACTCGATTCCTTCGGGCTGCACCAAAAGCGGAAGTAGTTTCTCTAGTAGTCGAAGGTCACCAAGATCTTTTCCATATGAAGTGGAGTTTTCGCTAACTAAGAGAAGTTCCCGAACCCCATTCTCGCCAAGCCAAGCCGCCTCTTCGAAAATTTCACCTGGATCTCGGGAAACAAACGAGCCACGAAAAGCAGGGATGGCACAAAACGTACATCTACGATCACAACCTGAGGCAATCTTCAATGGTGCCCAAGGAGTTGCCTCTAGGCGCTTACGGTAAACGTGCGGGCCCATACCTGGCGTTGATACATCTTCGCTCGCCGACTGCCTATCCACTGGTGAGATTGGTAGCAACTTTCGCCTGTCACCAGGTGTGTGTGCTTCGATACTTTCGCCGGCTAGTACTTTACGAAGTGTTGAGCCGATCTCGGCATAATCGTCGAAACTTAAGACTGCATCGGCTTCAGGTAGCTCGGCCGCTAACTCTTTTCCATAGCGTTGGGCTAGACAACCAACCGCTACGACTTTCCCATTTCCGGCAAGTAATTCGCTGGCTTCTAAAATGGTATCGATTGAGTCTTTCTTTGCCTGTTCAATAAACCCACAAGTGTTAACAAGAACTAAATCAGTGGCCTCACCATCGGAAACTAGATTCCAGCCATCTGCCGTTAATCTGCCAGCAAGTTCTTCGGAATCAACATCATTTCGAGAGCAACCTAACGAAACTATTGATACACGAGGATTAGCGGTCACGCTTTGAAGCCTACTCGCCGCGAATTAAAGCAATTGTTCCTGCTAGATCTTCAGCAGTAACTAAAACTTCACGGGCCTTGGAGCCTTCTGATGGTCCAACAATGTTGCGAGATTCCATAAGGTCCATCAAACGTCCAGCCTTAGCAAAACCGATTCGTAACTTTCGCTGCAACATTGAAGTTGATCCAAACTGAGTAGAAACTACAAGTTCTACAGCAGCAAGTAAATCGTCAAGGTCATTTCCAATGTCGCCATCAATTTCCCGAGATGCCGCGACTGGAGCAACGATGTCTTCGCGATACTGCGGCGCCATCTGAGTCTTAGCGTGAGCAACTACTGAGCGAATCTCTGCTTCAGTTACCCATGAACACTGAATTCGAATTGGCTTTGATGTACCCATTGGAAGGAATAGGCCATCGCCTTGTCCAACGAGCTTCTCGGCACCAGGCTGATCCAAGATAACTCGACTATCAGCCAAACTTGAGGTGGAGAAAGCCAATCTACTTGGAACGTTTGCCTTGATCAATCCGGTTACTACATCGACCGATGGACGCTGGGTAGCAAGAACCAAGTGGATGCCAGCAGCTCTAGCTAACTGAGTGATTCGAACCACTGAATCTTCAACATCGCGCGGAGCCACCATCATCAAGTCAGCAAGCTCATCAACAACTACAAGCAAGTATGGATACGGGCGCAGAACTCGCTGAGAGCCGTCTGGTGGAGTTACTTTTCCAGCACGTACTGCTTTATTGAAATCATCAACGTGACGGAAGCCGTAAGCAGATAGGTCGTCGTAACGAGCTTCCATTTCCTTAACAACCCAGGCAAGAGCTTCAGCCGCCTTTTTAGGGTTTGTAATGATTGGACTTATCAAGTGTGGAATACCTTCATAGGCAGTAAGTTCAACACGCTTTGGATCGATTAAAACCATACGAACTTCATCAGGTGTAGCACGCATCAAGATGGATGTGATCAAGGTGTTCATGCAACCGGACTTACCTGCACCCGTAGCTCCCGCCACCAAAAGGTGAGGCATCTTTGCCAAGTTAGCAACGGTAAAGCCACCTTCAACATCCTTACCAAGACCAACCAGCATTGGATGTTCATCACCCGCTGCTTCCCCACTGCGCATTACATCGCCCAAGGAAACAACTTCACGATCGGTATTTGGAATTTCGATTCCGATTGCACTCTTACCTGGTATTGGGGAAAGGATACGTACGTCAGCACTGGCAACCGCGTATGCGATGTTCTTGCTAAGTGCAGTAACGCGCTCGACTTTAACCTTTGGACCTAACTCAACTTCATAGCGAGTAACGGTTGGGCCACGCTGGAAGCCAGTTACCTTTGCGTCGATGTCGAATTGTTCTAAGACCTGAGTTAGGGCTTCAATAACCGCATCGTTAGCTGCGGTACGAGCCTTTGGCTTAGCACCTGGTTTTAGTAGAGATTCACTTGGCAACTGGTAGTTCGAAGCTGAAACAAACTGAAGCTGCTCGGACTTAGCTGGTTTAACATCAAGCATTGATGCTGGCTGCGAAGGTGCAACGATTGCTGGAGGTTTAGGGATTTCAGTTTCAAGCGAGACGGCCTGAGTGTCATTTGAAGCAACAGGAGCAAGTACATCTACCGCGATCGTGCTCATCTGGGTAATGTCTTGGACTTCAGCTACAAGTTCAAAATCTTCCGCAACAATTGGGTTGCTTACAACTGGCGTTGCAAACGGCGCATCTCCAGCAAGAGCGCCAATTGCTAATGCTGGGTCAAGATCAGCTGGAGCCGAACCCTTTCGGCGTAAGCGACTAAACAAGGTTCGATTTGGGGATACTGAAAGATCAAGCGCAAGTTGGGCTTGGGCGGCAGTAATGTCGTCAATATTTGGATGAGTCGACTCCAATTCATCAACAACTGGTGTGCGCTGGAATTTGGCAACAATAGCGCGAACCTTGGTTGGGATTGTGTTCACTGGTGTCGCGGTAATGATCAAGATTGAAAAGAATGCAACAACTAGCAGAAGTAATACGGTAACGATAGTTCCTGCTGCGCTAACAAAAGGTGCAGTAATGGCCCAGCCCACCCAGCCGGATGCTTCGCGCATTGCAGCAGCACCTGAAGATGGAATTGGGTTTCCTTGATTGATGTGAGCAATACCCATCACGCTCAACGCAAGTAAAGTCCAACCAATAGTTAGTCGACCTTTTTTCTGAGAAGGTGCGTCTGGGTGACGCAAAGTAGTAGTGGCTACAGCGAGTAATGCAATTGGCGCGAGCACATCAAAAATTCCGACTGCGCCAGTAATCAAACTAGTAACTACGCCTGATACAAATCCGGCAACATCAAACCAAACAACGGCAGCCACAACAATTGCAAGCGATAAGTAAAGGAGTCCTAGTCCGTCACGACGATGTGCGGGATCAAGATCTCTGGCGCTCTTGCCGATACCTCGAGCAATTGCACCAATCACGTGGGCAATGCCCAGCCAAACGGCTGACACAAACTTACGAAGGCCCTGTAAAGCACTAGCTAACGCAGATGGCTTTGAGCTTTTTCTTGGCTTAACTGGAGCTCGTCCTGATCCGGAATTTCGTCCTTGTGGGCGGGATGAGGATGAGGTGCGCGGACGAGTCTTTGCCGCTGACGGGGAAGCCATATAACAAATATATCTGAAACACTCCAGTAACACTGGCACCAAGAGTTACGGCGTGTCGGAATATATTGAGCTTTGCCCTTGAATTAATTGGAAATTATTAGTGGCACAATCATCGGCCGACGTCGGTGCTTTTCACCTACCCACTTACCGGCTACCCGACGAACCATTTGCCCTAATTGATGTGTGTCAGTTACACCCTCGGCCAATGCAACCTCAAGGGTTGATTTGATCTTTGGCAAGATCTCTTCAAAGACGCTCTCCTCTTTGCTGAACCCTCGAGCGTGTATCTGCGGCCCAGCAATCACTTTGCGCTCAGCAAAATCAATCGCTGCGACAATCGACAGGAATCCATCTTCACCAAGAACGCGGCGATCCTTTAGGAGTGACTCAGAAACTTCGCCGACAGTCGATCCTTCAACATAGACGTAACCACATGGAACCGCGCCAACAATGTTGGCTTGTCCGTTAACTAGATCAACAACAATTCCGTCTCCAGCCAGCATTACTCGAGATTCAGGAATCCCTGTCTTGATTGCTAGATCTGCATTAGCTCTGAGGTGTCGCCATTCACCGTGAATCGGCATAACGTTCTTTGGCTTAACAATGTTGTAGCAGTACAAAAGTTCACCGGCAGCAGCATGACCCGAGACATGCACTAACGCATTTCCCTTGTGAACGACATGTGCGCCAAGTCGAGTTAGGTCGTTAATGATTCGATACACCGCATTTTCGTTGCCCGGAATTAGCGACGAAGCAAGGATAACTGTGTCACCAGGACCAACCGAAATAGCGTGATCTTGATTAGCGATTCGCGCTAACGCAGCCATTGGTTCACCTTGAGATCCAGTACAAATCAAAACCGTCTGATCATCGGGCATGTCTGTCATCTCGTCACTAGAGATAAGGGCTCCGCCTGGAATTGTTAGGTAGCCCAGGTCACTGGCTAGCGCCATGTTTCGGACCATGGAACGTCCAACAAATGCAATCTTTCGATTGTTCTTTACGGCCACATCGATAATCTGCTGAACTCGATGAACATGTGAAGCAAAGGAGGCAACAATTACTCGTCCAGATGCTCCCCCGATAACTTGTTGCAGCGTTGGGATGATGTCTTTTTCGCTGGTAACAAATCCAGGAACTTCGGCATTGGTTGAGTCAACCAAGAAAAGGTCAACACCTTTGTCGCCAAGTCGGGCAAACGCATTTAAGTCAGTAACGCGTCCGTCTAGCGGAAGCTGATCCATTTTGAAATCGCCCGTAATCAAAATTGTTCCAGCATTTGTAGTTACCGCTACAGCTAGCGCATCAGGAATTGAGTGATTAACAGCGATGAATTCAACCGAGAACTCACCAAACTTCTCGGTCATTCCTTCTTTTACGGCATGTGTGTATGCGGTGATTCGGTGTTCCTTTAACTTGCTTTCAATAAAAGCCAAAGTTAATTGTGAACCGACGATTGGAATGTCCTGCTTATGTCGCAGTAGATACGGGACTGCTCCGATGTGATCTTCGTGCCCATGGGTAAGGATCACAGCCGCTACGTCATCAAGACGATCCTGGATGTAAGCAAAATCCGGCAAGATTAAATCGACACCAGGTTGAGTCTCTTCCGGGAATAAAACACCGCAGTCGACAATCAGTAGTTTGCCGCGATACTCCAACACGGTCATGTTGCGACCAATGTCGCCTAAGCCGCCCAGTGCAACAACGCGAAACGCATCATCCGATAGTGGTGGTGGTGTTGGTAACTCAAGTTGTGAAAAGGTCACAGACTGAAGCCACCCTTAATCAGATCTTCCCGAAGCACGCGCCTTTGGTCATCAGTTGCAGGGATTAATGGCAATCTCAGTGATCCACCACCAGTTCTGCCAAGTTGATCAAGCGCGGCTTTCACCATGATTGCTCCCCCGGCCTTGGTCATAATTCCTTCAGTGATTGGCACGAGTGAACGATTAATTTCGCGTGCAGTATTGACGTCATTGTTTTGCATAGCTTCCACCATCAACTTATGACGGTCAGCCACTATGTGTCCGGTGACACTTACAACGCCAACGGCTCCAATTGCTAGTAACGCAAGATTTAACGGATCATCACCTGAGTAGTACGCAAGATCAGATTGCGCCATGATCTGCGAAGCTGCCCAAGGGTCTCCTTTTGCATCTTTGTTGGCAATAATTTTTGGATGCTGGGCAAGTTGCAACATGGTGTCGTTGTTGATGGCAACACCTGAGCGACCTGGGATGTCATAAATCATTACCGGTAAATCAGTTGAGTTAGCAACCGCAACCATATGAGCATAAATTCCGGCTTGTGGTGGCTTGTTGTAGTACGGAGTTACAACTAGCAAGCCATGTGCACCAGCTTTTTGGGCATCTTTAGCTAAGAGGATTGAATGTGCTGTGTCATTTGATCCCGCACCAGCAACAACTTTTGCACGACTGCCAACAGCATCGATTACGACCTTGAGAAGTTCTAGTTTCTCGTGCTCATCTGTTGTCGGAGATTCGCCGGTTGTGCCGTTTACGACTAAGCCGTTGTTGCCTAGATCTACTAGATCATTTGCTAGCTTTGCTGCGGCATCGAAATCAATTTTTGTTCCATCAGAGATAAACGGTGTGACCATAGCGGTCAAGACCGTGCCAAACGCCGACTCAGCTTTCACAGTCTCACCCATTCACTTTCGTCATTAGCTAGGGAGCAACTCGGCCATTAGCCACAAAAGATGCGTGGGTTAACGGCATGATTCGCTCGAACTCTAATTCATACTTTTCTGCGACCATTTCAATTTCGCGCTGTGGGAAAGATGGGAAGTGCGAGCCCTCTGCTTTACGGCGCAGACTCAAGAAGTTCATGAGTGCGCGCGCATTCATGGTTACGTAAGCAGAACTGTAGATAGTTACAGGCAAAACAATGCGCGCTACTTCTCTTGCTACTCCAGCTTCAAGCATGGCTTCATACGATGCATAGGCAACTTCGCAGGCTTTCTTGGTTTCTGCCGTGACAATCTCTAGTTGCTCAGGTGTGCCGTCGACGAATTCGTAAGCCCCGGCTTTTCCTATTTGAATCAGTTTGCGCTCTGGACCTGGTGTGTAAAAAACGGGTTCAAGAACTTTGTAACGACCAGATTCTTCGTTGTAACTTGCCATGCGATGACGGAAATGCTCGCGCCACATGAAGATAGGTGCTTGCACGAAAAATGTGAAGACGGAATGTTCAAACGGGCTACCATGACGATCGCGCATCAAGTAATTGATCAATCCTGCAGATGCAGCAGAATCAGCGTTTACATCAACGGCAGATTGATCCCCTTTGGTTGATACCCGGGCTGCCCAAAGCACATCAGCATCCCCTGCCGAATGCTTAACCAGCTCGACAGTTACATCGCTTCTAAAGGAAATCTCTTGTGCCACGTTGATAAGGCTATCGGGGCGACAATTAAAGCCTGACTTTGCCACCACTTTCTCCATTTGACCGCATTATGCATTTTCGCTACCTTTTAGTTACAAAATTAATTATGCAACCATTTAGTTGCATAATTATCTTAATTAGGAGTCAGCGTTGCCTCGTCGCTTGTTAACCTTCTCAATCCTTAGTTTCTCGATTCTTCTGTCTGGCTGCGCAAGTGAAACCGCTTCCACCCCAACAAGTTCTAGCAGTACCGCAAGCGAAGCCGGTTCTATAACTCTGTATTCCGGTAGATCAGAAGAGTTAATTGCACCACTACTCGAGACCTTTACAGCAGAAACTGGAATTGAAGTAAGCGTTCGCTATGGCGAATCATCCGAGATGGCAGCCACCATTCTTGAAGAAGGCAAAAATACCAAAGCGGATGTATTTCTTTCCCAAGACGCTGGTGCATTAGGCGCCGTTAGTAGCGAGGCAACAACCTATCCGATTCCTCAGGATGTTTTGAGTTTGGTGCCAGCTGAATATCGCGCCAAAGACGGATCATGGGTCGGTGTCTCAGGTCGAGCTCGCGTTTTGGCATACAACCCAGAACTTGTAACTGATGTTCCAAAGTCAGTTTTTGATCTCGCAGATCCAGGTTGGAAGGGCCGGATAGCGATTGCACCAACAAATGCCTCCTTCCAATCATTTGTTACTGGAATGCGAGTTGCTGAAGGTGATGCAAAAACTGCCGAATTTTTAGCAGCCATGAAAGAAAATGCAGTCTTCTATGAAAAGAACAGTCAGATTCTAGATGCAGTTGAAAATGGTGAAGTTGCTGCCGGCTTACTGAATCACTATTACTGGTTTGAAAAAGCTGCTGAAGTTGGTTCGGCGAACATGAACTCAAAGATCAGCTGGTTTGCAGATGGTGATGCTGGAAACTTGGTGAATGTTGCTGGAGTCTCGTTGGTTTCAGAAAATCCGAATGCTCTCATTTTTGCAAAGTGGCTTTTGGGTGAAACCGCACAAACGTATTTCCTTGAAAACACTTTTGAGTACTCAATGACCTCAGATGTTGCCCCAGATCCGTCTTTGCCAAAACTTAGTGAAATCAATGGCCCCAAGATTGATCTGTCCGACCTCTCTTCACTCGAACAAACACTGCAGTTGCTATCCGAAGTAGGTCTAATCTGACACCTCGCTCAAACCAGAGGCCACCACTACAAATTTCGGTAGTGGTGGCATTTGGCGTTTTTGTTTCAGTTCTACCTTTGTTCTACATCCTGTTACGGACGGCACAAATTGGTGTTACAGAGTTAGCAGAAAATCTGTTTCGAGCCAGAACTCTTGAGCTGATTTACAACTCACTTTCGCTAACGCTTGTTGTTTGCATCACTGCAATGACCATTGGAACCGCACAAGCCTGGTTGAGTTTTCGATCTGATCTAGCCTTCCGCAGATTCTTTCAAGTTGTTGCAATCCTGCCGCTGGCTATGCCTTCCTATGTGTTGGCATACGCGTGGCTTTCGGTGTCTTCGGGAATAAATGGATTTATTGGATCCTGGCTAGTACTGAGTATTAGTACATCGCCATATGTTTTCCTTGCTGTCTCTGCTGCCTTTAACCGTCATAGCGGAGCCGGTGAAGAAGTTGCTCGGACTCTTGGAAGAAGTCAGTTGAGTGTTGCCAGAACTATCACGTGGCCAGCGATTCGAAGTTCTGTGTTTGGCTCTGGTCTACTCGTAGCGCTCTATACCCTGAGTGACTTCGGGGCTGTTTCATTAATGCGATTTGATACCTTTACTCGCGCTATTTACAACGCCTACCGAGCAAGCTTCGACAGAAACTCAGCAGCCGCCCTTGCGCTAGTTCTAGTTTTGCTAACTCTTGTTTTGATCCGTATCGAAAGTCGATCAAGTTCCTTGAAGGCCACCAAATCATCCAGTCAATATCGCGCAATGCAAACCAAACTTGGTAAGTGGCAGCTTGGAGCACAAGCTCTGCTGTTTTCATGGTTTCTAATTGGAGTTTTGATTCCGATTATGAGCATCATTTACTGGACTGTGATTGGTCAGTCACAATCAAACTTGGGTGAGATCTCCCGAGCCTTTGTTAACACAGTCGGATACGGGTTTGCTGGTGGCTTGACCGTTGCATTTGTTGGACTAGCTGTTGCAATTTTGGTTGTTAGGTACAGAAGTAGGTACTCAATAAATGTTGAGAAAACAATTCTGATTACTCATGCCCTTCCTGGCGTAGTAGTAGCGCTCTCATTTGTTTTCTTAGTGAATCAATCAGTGCCAAATCTCTACCAAACGAGTGCGCTCGTGCTGCTTGCTTATCTAGCTTTATTCCTTCCTAATGCTGTCGCTGTACTCAAGGTGCCAATTTCGCAAGTGCCAACCGGAATTGAGGAAGTCTCGAGAACGCTAGGAAACTCACAATTTCAAACTTTAAGAAAAGTTGTGATTCCGGCAGCTGCACCAGGCATCTTAAGTGCCACCGCTTTTGTTGGACTCACAGTAATCAAGGAGTTGCCAGCGACTCTGATTCTTCGTCCAACTGGAATTGAAACCTTAGCCACTCGCCTATGGTCAGCCACTTCGGTAAGTGCCTTTAGTGCCGCTGCCCCATATGCATTGCTTTTGATACTCGTAGCTGGAATCCCTGCATTGTTCGTTAATCGTGAAATCCGAGCAACTCAAAATCGAAGTAGCCTAGTAACACAAGAAGTTAACTATCAGGACAGCGAGGTGAGATAAATGTCAGAAAAAGTGCGACTAGAGAACGTTTCTAAATCATTTGGCAATGTGTCCGTACTTCATGATGTCTCATTTACGGTCAAGGACGGTTCACTCTTAACAATTCTGGGCGCCTCAGGTGGTGGCAAGACTACGCTCCTACGCTTAATAGCTGGCTTTGATTCAGTGGACTCAGGTTCAATAACTATGAACGGCCGAGAAGTTTCTTCGGAGTCAATGTCGCTTCCACCTGAAAAGCGCAATGTTGGTTTTGTGCCACAAGATTCTGCCCTGTTTCCTCACTTATCGGTTTCAAAGAACATTGCGTACGGACTTTCCCACTTGAAGACTCCAGCTAAAGACGCAAAAGTTTCTGAGTTATTGGAGTTAATCGGTATGAGTGATCAAAAAGATTCACTACCCGACACACTTTCTGGTGGCCAGCGTCAACGAGTGGCAATTGCTCGAGCACTTGCCCCTAATCCTGACGTGATTTTGCTCGACGAACCTTTTGCCGCATTAGATGCACAATTGCGTTCCAAACTTAGAGAAGATGTCAGAGCCATTCTTCGGGCAGCTAATGCAACTGCGATTCTGGTAACTCACGATCAGGAAGAGGCGCTATCGATAGCCGATCAAGTTGCAATCTTGCGCGATGGAACTGTTGCCCAGATTGGCAGTCCGCGATCAATTTACTCGCAGCCAGTTGATGTTTCCCTAGCTAAATTCTTGGGTGATGCTGTAGTTATTCCTGGCGTAGTTTCGGCTGGAAAAGTTAGCACTCAACTAGGTGACTTGATTCCGATAGTGGCCCAACCTGAAGGAACTAAAGGTCAAGTTGCTATTCGCCCAGAGAATCTATATCTACAACCAGATCCAAAGGGTTTGGCTGTAGTAACCGGACGTCAATTCTTTGGCCATGATGCTTTAGTTGAAGTTAAAACTGCCGCCGGAACCGTAAAGGCGCGCACTTCTGGGCCAATCTCTCCAGAAGTAGGAATGCCGGTAACTGTTTGGGTCCGAGGCTCAGTTAACTTCTACCCTGCTAGCTAGTCTCACTCTCTGAGTGATTGCAACGCAGACAACAACTACGCTGGCAGCTAGCAAGGTTTTCCCAGTAACAACTTCGCCAAGTAATAGTGCCGACCAAAGAAGTGTTAACAACGATTGCACAAGCTGAACTTGAGAACCTCTCGCTACACCTAATTCTGACAAGCCTCGGTACCAAGCAAAGAATCCAAAGTACATCGATCCAAATGCCGTGAACAAAAATGCAAGTATTGAAACTGTTGTCACGGTATGACTTTCGCGACCTAGCCAAAGTGAGATTACAAAGTAAGGCAAAGTTAACGGCAAGGTTAAAACAACACACCAAGAGACAACCTGCCAACCTGGCATTGCCTTGCTCAGAATTGCCCCTTCGGCATACCCAATAGCTGCAGCGATCACTGCGCCAACCAGAAACAGATCAGCCTTTAGCGAGCTTCCATCCTGACCGCCATTGAGCCAGGCATAAATCACCAAAGTAAATGTGCCAACTAAAGCTGCAGCCCAAAAAGCTTTTGGCACTTTCTCGTGCAACCTAAAGATTGCTAGGACAGCAGTTGCAAGTGGTAAGCCTGCAGTGATAACTGCAGCATGCGCACTCGTAGTTTCCTGCAAGGCCAGAGTGGTAAGAATCGGCCAACCGACAACGATTCCACCTGCAGTTACCAAAATTGGGCCAATAAGTTTTTGTTCTGGAAAAGCTACCCCAGCACGTTTCAAAAGCACCGCTGCTAATAATCCTGCTAAGGCTGCTCTACCAAAAGTAAGGGTCCACGGCGAAAAACCCGGAAGCGCTAGTTTCACCATGGGCAGAGTAAATGAAAAAATCAAAACCCCTAGGAACGCGTATCCAATTCCCCGGATGTTTCTAGGCATGACATCAGACTAGTGCGATAGGTTTAACAGACTATGAGCACTGTTGCCAGCGATTGGAATGTAGTACGTCGCCAAATTGTTGGAAACGCCGCAAGTATCGGTTTTGCTGTGGCAATGTACGGTGTTTCGTTCGGAGCCTTAGGCACTACAACTGGGCTTTCGATCCCCCAGACCATGGCTTTATCCCTTTTGATGTTTACCGGAGCAAGTCAGTTCACCTTGGTTAGTACCTTGGCTTCTGGTGGAACTGCGCTAACAGCAGTAATTGCCTCATGGTTGATGGGTACTAGAAACGCGGCGTACTCCATGCGGATGACGCCCATCTTAAAAACATCTGGACCTGGTCGGTTAGTA
>JBIIAS010000025.1:0-14438 GCA_044239795.1 Candidatus Nanopelagicales bacterium
TGTTGCTGGAGTTGGCACTTACAGCGTTGATGCAACTGGCCAAATGACCTTCATCCCAGAGCCAAACTTCACTGGAACACCTGCTCCAGTTTCCTACCAAGTAACAGATTCCATGGGCGGCAAAGCAACCTCTACCTACACACCAACAGTTATCGCGCCACCAGTTGTTCGCCCAGACACAACCACTGCTGGCTGGGATGTTACCCAGAGTATGAACGTTGTTACTAGTACTGCAGGTCCTAATACAACTAACACAGACACCACCAGCGCAGATAGCATCTCGAGCCTGCGAACTTGGAAATCTGATTCCCTAACAATTGATTGTGCTAGCGCTGCTAACTGCACCGAGACTGTGGATTCCAACGGTGTTGTTACTGCGGTAACCATGACTGGTCAAGGAACCTACACAGTTAACCCAGTGACAAACGTAATCAGCTTTAATCCTGAGGCATCATTTGTAGGAACCGCTCGCCCGGTTACTTACACAATTTCTGATGACTTAAATCAAGCTTCCTCAACCACTTACACACCAATGGTGGTAGTCCCAGTTCCAGCTGCAACTCCTGAAGTTAAGCCTGCAACCTTGGTCCTTGATGATCCATCTGATACCTCCAGCGATAACTTGAACTTTGGCGACATGCGTTGGACAGCAACTTTCACGAGCGTCCTGCAAGGTAATAGCGCTTTAGCATCAGGAAGTGGACTCAAGTCTGGTGCTACCGACGGACCATGTTTAATTGATCCAGTTACCAGCGTTTGTTCAACAAGTGTGACTATCCCTGGCGAAGGAACCTACACAATTGATCAAGCTACCGGTGTTGTTACCTTTGTCAGTGAAGTAGTTGTCTATGACCCAACCGGAAGCAACATTGCACCAGGGCCAAAGACACCTGTGTCCTATCGTGTTACTGATGCACTTGGTCGAACAGCAACTTCAACTTTGACTCCAGTAATTCCGCAACCACCAGTTGCTAATCCAGATGTATCAACGGGTGTGCAGGGAGCAATACAAACCATTTCCCCAGTTGGTAATGACCGCCCAGGTGGAGCTGCCTCTACAACTCTTTACCCTGATACTCGAACTCAAACTCCAAGTGGAATCTTCCTTTGCGCAGCTAATGAGCCACCACCAGATTGCAAGGCAACCACAGTTACCATTCCAAACGTAGGAACACTTACCGTTGCTGCCAATGGCCTCGTCACTTTCACACCTGAGCCAGATTTCATTGGAACTACCCCTCCAATTGGTTACCAGATTCCAGATAACTTAGGTCAAAAGGCTTACTCAACAATCACGATCACCGTCTTGCCACCTCCTGCGCCATCAGCAGTTATTGATACAGGCTCAGCTGAATATAACAAGCCAGTAACCCTTAAGCCATGGATCAATGATGCTGCTGGCGCAGTTCCAGCTGGTTCAAGCGCGCCTGCGCCAAAATTGATCGCAACTTCAATTCGCCTTTGTGATGACAATTCAACATTTGTTGCCATGTCAGGGGCTCCCGCTGACTGCACGGCCATGAAGGTTAAGACGATTGAAGGAACTTACGAAGTCAATGCCACAACGGGTGAAGTTGTCTTCACTCCGGTTGATGGTTTTATTGGAACCGTTAAGTATCCACCGAAATACCAAATTTGGACTGACTGGTCTGGACCAGGTGGAGCAAAGTCAGCAACTTCGTTCCTAGTTCCAACCATTGCCCCGCCAGGAGCTCCAGCTGCTGAGGTTGATGTTACTAAGACCAAGCCTGGAACATCTGTGGTGTTAAACCCAGTTGGTAATGACATCCCAGGCACTGCGGTTTTGGATCCAACATCAATTCGACTTTGTGGCTCAGATGAGATTTCCCCAGAATGCACATTGATGAAGGCAACCACCCTTGATGGAACCTATGTTGTTAATCCAACAACTGGCGAGGTTACTTTCACGCCTCGAGCTGGATTTACTGGTGAAGCCACAATCCCTTACATCATCAAGGATGCAATGGGCATGATCGCTGCTTCTCATTTGATCATCACCGTAGAGGACATCGAAATAGTTCCTGTGGTTGCAAAGACTCCAGTTGTTCTAGCCAAGACTGGTGGCGCTCGACCTGATCTATTGCTACTGCTTGGCCTAGTTGCGATCGCTGGTGCTGGTGGACTGCGGGTTTTGGGTCGGAAGAAATAAACGTTTTGGCGGTGCAGGGTTATCCCTGTAGTTGAACTTTATCGAATAGAGACCAGACATAATCTCTGAATGTCTTTTCTAAATAGGGGTATTGAATTACATGGGCATGCGAGGAGTGAATCGTGGCCTTTGAGCGGATTCAATTCGATCCAAACTCAGTTCCATTACGTTCTGACTTGCGAGTTCTAGCTACCATCCGAGTTCCTGGGCAACCCGATCGTTCAATTTATCTAGACGTCAATGGCCCAAGAGAAGGCGTAAAAAGGTCTGATTACATTTCGGAAACCATAGAACCTCAATTATTTAAGCAAGATGATGTTTCAGTGGTTTCTAATTGGCCACGATTTGGTGGACCGCACATTGTTGTCTTGCCAGAGGGACAAAGACTATTGCTCGGTCAACTTCCCGAAGGTGCAACCGTGGATGTTTCGCTTTGGCGAAAGTTCATCATGGCCCAAACTTTTTCAAATCGAATTTTGGTTGCTGCAACAGGTAATGGAATTGCTGCATTTCAACCAAGACCAGGAACTGCTGTTACCCCAAGAAGCGAAACCATATATAGGGATTCAAAGCAGGAAAAGAATGTTCAAGATATTCTGAATTCGATTCCAGAAGCACCAGTTAAACCAGCAATTCCTATTGTGGCAGCGGTAACGGTTTCACCTCCTTATATAGAGGTATCAACCGAGCCTGAAAAAACTGAAGAAATCCCTGATGAAATAGCGGAAATTCAGCCTGTGATTGAGGTTGAATCCTTGCCAGAGCCAGAGCCAGAGCCAGAGCCAGAGCCAGAGCCAGAGCCAGAGCCAGAGCCAGAGCCAGAGCCAGAGCCAGAGCCAGAGCCAGAGCCAGAGCCAGAGCCAGAGTCAGAGCCAGAGCCAGAGCCAGAGCCAGTCAAGTTAAGTGAACCGGTTGTGCCAGCAGTTATTGAACCGGTTGTAATCAAGCCAGAAGAAAGTCGCCCGCGAAAGTCGGCGAAAATTCTTAACGCACTTTCTGACGTACTTATTACATTTGCAATCTTTGCCATCATGTTTGCGGGATATCAAACCGTGTGGTCAATGTATGTGTCACAGTCAAACATTTCTGAAGCTAAAGCTGAAATTGAATTGAAGTGGACGCAAGCACCTGAGGCAGAACCCGAAATTCATGAAGGTTTTGCGCTTATCTACATTCCCCGCTTGAAAGATAAGGTTTGGGAACTTCCAGTCACGAGGGGAGTTGGCTCCGAAGATTTGATGGCGGGCCTTGGGCACTATCCAGAAAATGCATTACCTGGCGAAAAAGGAAACTTTGCAATGGCTGGGCATCGCGCTACGTATGGTGAACCGTTAGCAAACATCGATCAGCTAAAGCAAGATGACGAAGTCATTATTCAGACTGCAGGTAATTGGTATGTCTATAAATTGATTTTGGACGAAATTGTTGAACCAGATGCAATGTGGGTTTTGGATCCAAATCCGGGCGGAATCGTAAATAAAACTGGTGTTGAGGAAATGATTACCTTAACAACATGTCATCCACGCTGGGGTTCAACCGAACGTTGGATTTGGTGGGGAGTACTCACTGAAGTCCGCCCAATTGATCAAGTGCCAGAATCAATACTTGCGAGCCAAGAAGGCGGGGTGCAATAGAAATGTATTCGTGGATTTGGAGAAAGCTGCCGGGTGGAAGGCTTGCAAAGACAATTACTGTAATCGTGTTGTTAGCTGCGCTTTCGTTGTTTATGTTCACTATTGGATTCCCAGCAATTGAAGATTTCTTCAACGTCGACGAAACAACCATCACTGAATAAAAGTGGCGGTATCGGTGGGATTTGAACCCACGGTGCGTTTGCACGCACACAACTTTTCGAGAGTTGCACCTTCGGCCGCTCGGACACGATACCGAGATCAAGATTACTAGTTAATCAATGACAACCGAAATCGTTAACTTATCTTTGGGCTTTAAAAAACTCACTCAAGATCGCGCCACACTCATCGGCCAATACACCCGAAACAACTTCAGGTCGGTGCGGTAAACGACGATCTCGCACCACATCCCAAAGTGATCCAACTGCACCAGCTTTTTCATCAAAGGCACCAAAAACAATTCGTCCAATTCGAGCTTGAACTGCAGCACCTGCGCACATCGTGCATGGCTCAAGTGTCACAACCAAAGTGTGATCATCTAGTCTCCATGAGTTGTTTGCAATCGCAGCTTCCCGCATTGCGACAATCTCAGCGTGGTTTATCGGATCGTTATCAACTTCGCGAGTGTTAAATCCTCTACCAACAACATCGCCATTGGAATTCAACACAATTGCCCCAACAGGAACATCTCCCTGTTGCGAAGCTTTCGCAGCCAGTTCCAAAGCCGTACGCATGGCTTCATTGAATTCAAGGTTTAACACTTGTTCATTGTTTCACTTTTGCTCTCGATTTTTCACAACGCAAAAACTTTGTTATTCTTTCAGCAGGTCAAGAGTGATAGCGATAAGTCCCGGCTAGCTATCCGACAACCCTTGCAGACCGCGATGGGGTGCCTCCGGATGAGGACCTGGCCACGTAAGTGGCAAGCGCGGGTCCATAACAGGGCCCAACATGGGTGAACAACCGTTGACCCATGCCACCTGAAATATCAAGGAGACAAGCGTGACAAACGCATCAACACGTCGATTTGGCATTGCCCTAGCTGCAGCATCAGCGCTGCTTCTTTCAGCATGCTCATCGTCATCAGAAACAGCAGCATCCTCAGCACCAACTGCAGCCGAAACCGCTGCTAGTGCATGTGCACCAGAGAGCTTGCAGACACTAACAACAGGCAAGCTTGCAATTGCAACTGGCGAACCTGCTTACTACCCATGGGTCATCGACGATGCCCCTGAATCAGGCGAAGGCTTTGAAGCAGCAGTTGCATATGCAGTTGCTGAAGAACTTGGTTTCGCAGCTGAAGACGTATCTTGGGTTCGCACCACATTTGATGGCGCAATCACCCCAGGTGCAAAGGACTTCGACTTCAACTTGCAGCAGTTCTCAATTACTGAAGAACGCAAAGCTGCCGTTGACTTCTCAACTCCTTACTACTCAGCACCACAGGCAATCGTTTCCTACACAGGTAGCCCAATCGAAGGTCTAACAACCATCGAAGAACTTAAGGGAGCAAAGCTTGGAGCAGGCGTTGGAACGACATCGCTTGATGCAATCTCAACTGTGTTCGGTTCCGAACCACAGGCATTCAACGACAACGCTGCTGCAGTAGCTGCGCTTAAGAACGGTCAGATCGACGGTATCGTCGTTGACCTTCCAACAGCGTTCTACCTTTCAGGCGTAGAAGTTGAAGGCGGCATCATTGTTGGCCAGCTTCCATCAACTGGCGATGGCGACAACTTCGGTTTGTTGCTAGCCAAGGACAGCCCAATCACATCCTGTGTTTCACAGGCAGTGGATGCTATCCGCGCCAGTGGTGAACTTGATGAAATCACTGCAAAGTGGCTTTCAACAGACGCTGGAGCACCAGTACTTAAATAGTGCTGGTTTAGTTAGATCATGAATAACGACAGCCCGGCCCGAGACAACTCGGGTCGGGCTTTGTCGTGGGCTCCCAGCCAACGCGAACTTGAGCGTCAGGCATCACGCAAAGCTATCGGTCGCAAGAAAGCTCTGATCGCGACACTGTCATCTGTAATCGTCATCGGCTCACTTATTCGCCTGATCATTACTTCGCCAGGTTGGCAATCAGTCAAAGACACCTTCTTTGATTGGTCATATGGCGGGGAAGTACTTGGCGCGGTCGCTAAAGGTTTGGTTGTAAACATCCGACTAACAATCATTGCCGCGATTTTGATTGGGATCTTTGCAATGATCCTTGCACTTCTTCGAACTTCACGCTCGGCAGCACTCACACCTTTTCGACTTATGGCCACTGCATATGTGGACATTTTCCGTGGCGTGCCGTTGCTGCTTGTAATCCTGTTGATTGGATTTGGTGTTCCAGCACTTCGTATCGAAGGCTTAACCAATAGTGTTCTGATTCTTGGCACCACTGCAGTAGTACTTACATATTCTGCATATGTTGCCGAGGTAATTCGAAGTGGCATTCTCTCTATCCATCCAAGTCAGCGCGCAGCCGCTCGTTCCCTTGGATTAAGTTCTTCGCAAACAATGCGTCACGTAGTTTTGCCGCAAGCACTGAAGCGCGTGGTTCCACCACTACTCAATGATTTAGTTGCACTTCTAAAAGACACTGGTTTAGTTTCAATTCTTGGCGTGACTGACGCAGTGCGCGCTGCGCAAATCGCAAGCTCTCGCACATTCAACTACACACCTTATGTAACGGCCGCAATCTTGTTTTTGTTGATTACCATTCCACTGACTCGATACACCGATCGAGTGCTAGCCAAGTCGATTAAGCGTCAGAATGCGCAGGGCGCAGCATGAACGTATTAGAAGTAAAGAACCTGCGAAAGAGCTTTGAAGACAATGTGGTTTTGAATAACCTGTCACTTGATGTTCCCGATCACACGGCAACAGTTTTGATTGGCGCATCGGGTTCCGGTAAGTCAACGCTTTTACGCTGCATCAACTTGTTAGACACCATTGACGATGGCTCTATCTATTTGGATGGAAAAGAAATTTCTGATCCAAAAGTTAATGTTGATGAAGTTCGCAAAAGTCTTGGCATGGTTTTCCAGTCATTTAATCTTTTCCCGCACATGAGTGTTCTCGATAACATCACGCTGTCACCGATTCGGGTTCACAAGATGTCTAAAGATCAAGCCCGGGATGAAGCTATGACATTGCTGCGCCGATTTGATTTAGCAGACAAAGCCGATCAGTATCCAGATCGACTAAGTGGTGGACAACAACAACGCGTTGCGATCATTCGATCGATTGCAGTTAAGCCGAGATTACTTTTGCTCGATGAAGTTACCTCAGCACTTGATCCAGTTTTAGTTAATGAAGTGCTTTCAATTGTTCGCGACTTAAAGTCCGATGGTATGGCGATGGTGTTAGCAACTCATGAAATGGGATTTGCTACTCAAGTAGCTGACGAAGTTTGTTTCTTGAAAGATGGAAACATTATTGAGCGCGGACCTGCATCTCAAGTTATTTCTGCGCCACAAGAGGCTGAGACTAAAGATTTCCTTCGTCGAGTTCACGAAGCTGGACGACTTTAAGCGCCTGGGTGATCGATAACTCGCGCGTGAAGTGAGGTTCTACCTTGCAACGCAGCGCGAACTGCTCGGTGTAATCCATCTTCTAAGTAGAGCTGGCCATTCCAACGCACAACGTGGGCAAACAGATCGCCAAAGAATGTTGAATCACTTGCCAACAACGCATTCAAGTCCAGGGTGCTGCGAATAGTCGAGACATCGGCAAGCTTGATTTGGCGCGGAGCCAAGGCCCCCCATTCCTCGCTGGCAATAGTTAGCTCTGGATATGGCCGCTCATTTAGGACTGACTTAAAGATCACACTTAAACAATAGGGAAAACCCTGCTAAGTATGGGTATTTCAACTTTTGGGTATGTCGCTACCAGCGAACAAAGCTCACATAATGGTCATTGGGTTTAGCGGTCAGGGCCATTGGGTAGTACCGTAAAGATTCAAATAAATACCCAAAATTAAAGGGCGTTGGTTTCTACAGCATGAAAATTAAGTCACTTTTTCGTTCCCCACTTACCTGGATAATTCTTGCCGTAATGGCGTTGCTGATCGGCAGCAACACGATCACTGGCAGTGGATCAACTGAAAAAGTAGACACTTGGAAGATTGTCGATGACATCCAGCAGGGACGTGCCAAGTCCGTAACTTTGGTAGACAAAGACCAGTTAATCAACGTCATTTTGACTGACGACACAAAAATTTCTGCCAACTACATCGCTGGCCAGGGAACTGATTTAGTTGACCTTCTTGACTCCGAAAAGACTAAAGGTAACTTGCCAGATGGCTACAACGTAATTGTTCCAAAGCAATCTTTCCTAGTTAGCTTGCTAGCTTCGGTACTTCCAATCATTTTGATTTTGGGCTTGTTGTTCTATTTCATGGGACAAATGCAAGGTGGCGGTAAGGTCATGCAGTTTGGTAAATCAAAAGCCAAAATGATTACCAAAGATATGCCACAAACAACTTTCGCTGATGTTGCTGGTGCTGATGAAGCCGTTCAGGAACTTGAAGAAATCAAGGAGTTCTTGCAAGAGCCAGCAAAGTTCCAGGCACTTGGTGCGAAGATTCCAAAGGGTGTACTTCTATATGGTCCGCCGGGAACAGGTAAGACGCTTTTGGCGCGAGCAGTTGCTGGCGAAGCTGGTGCACCATTCTTTTCCATCTCAGGTTCTGACTTCGTAGAAATGTTCGTTGGTGTTGGCGCGAGTCGTGTTCGTGACTTGTTCGAACAAGCGAAGGCAAATGCTCCTGCCATTATCTTCATTGATGAAATTGATGCAGTTGGTCGTCATCGCGGTGCCGGTATGGGTGGTGGCCACGACGAACGTGAACAGACTTTGAACCAGATGCTGGTTGAAATGGATGGCTTCGATGGCAACACCGGAGTAATTCTGATCGCAGCGACTAACCGTCCAGACATTTTGGATCCGGCATTACTTCGCCCAGGTCGCTTCGATCGCCAGATTGCTGTGGATGTTCCTGATCTAGTTGGTCGTCGCGATGTACTTGCCGTGCATGCAAAGGGTAAGCCAATCGAAGAAGATGTTGACTTGATGGCTGTGGCTCGTCGAACCCCGGGATTCTCTGGCGCTGACTTAGCAAACGTTTTGAACGAAGCTGCATTACTTACAGCGCGCACCGATCAAAAGATCATCACCAACGCGACTCTTGACGAAGCTATCGATCGTGTTATCGGTGGCCCACAGAAGCGAACTCGCGTAATGGGTGAACACGAAAGATTGATCACGGCTTATCACGAAGGCGGCCACGCACTAGTTGCAGCTGCACTTCCAAACACTGATCCAGTACACAAGGTCACAATTTTGCCTCGTGGCCGTGCGCTTGGTTACACAATGGTGCTTCCAGAAAACGACAAGTACTCAACCACCAGAAGCGAAATGCAAGATCAACTGGCTTACATGCTGGGTGGACGCGCTGCTGAAGAAATGGTTTTCCACGATCCAACAACTGGCGCTAGCAACGACATCGAAAAGGCAACTTCAGTTGCCCGCAAGATGGTTATGCAATTCGGTATGACTGAACGTTTAGGCGCAATTAAATACGGCGCAGAATCTGGCGAAGTCTTTATGGGTCGCGACATGGGTCATGGCCGTGAATACTCCGAAGAAGTAGCTTCAGCTATCGATGAAGAAGTGCGTGCATTTATTGATGTGGCACACCATGAGGCATACGAAATTCTTGCTGAGAACCGTGATGTTCTAGATGCACTTGTTATCGAGTTGCTTGAGAAGGAAACGCTTAACCGCGAAGAAATCGAGCGTATCTTTGAGCCACTAAAGCGTCGCCCAGGTCGCCCAGCGTGGACTGGTTCGGCCCGTCGTAACCCAAGTGATCGTCCGCCAGTAGATGTGCCACCTTTGGCGAACACAAATGCTTTTGGGCCAAAGGCTCCAGCCGAAGTTGCTGAAGCAAAGGAAGCTGAGCCAGCAGTTACCGAATCAGTAGAGGCCCAGGCGGAAACAGTAAAGGCTAAATCTGTTAAGTCCAAGGGTGCTAAGTCAACTCAGGCTGACGCGTGAGCATCGATCCAATCGAGCAATTGAGCGAGCCACCTGCGCTGCAATCTTTTGATGCAGCTCGGGTAGAAGCAGCAATTCGCGAACTTCTAATTGGAATTGGCGAAAATCCAGATCGGGAAGGTTTGGCACAAACTCCAGCACGGGTCGCTAAGTCCTTTGCAGAAATTTTTGGAGGGTTGCATCAGACTGCCCGCGATGTTCTGACAACTACTTTTTCTCTTGGTCATGACGAACTAGTAGTAGTGCGAGACATTCCGATCTATTCAACCTGCGAACACCACCTACTGCCATTCCACGGAGTTGGCCATGTTGGTTACATCCCAGGTGAGGACGGCAAGATTACTGGACTTTCAAAAATCGCTCGATTAGTCGATATGTACTCACGTCGCCCACAAGTTCAAGAACGCCTAACAACTCAAATTGCTGACGCTATGACAGACATATTGGGTGCCCGCGGCGTGATTGTTGTTATTGAGTGTGAACATCTATGCATGTCGATGCGCGGAATTCGTAAGCCTGGATCAACGACTCTAACTTCAGTAGTTCGCGGTCAGCTGCGCGATCCTGCAACACGTGTTGAAGCGATGTCACTAATTAACGGAAAGTAATTTTCCATGTTGCATCCAAGCGGCCTGCCAGAAAATCTACGCAAACTTAATCGCACGCTTGTGATGGGCGTTTTAAACGTCACGCCAGATTCTTTTAGCGACGGTGGCAGATTTAATGATCCAACTATTGCGACGAATCACGCATTGAAAATGATTCAAGATGGCGCAGACATCATCGATATTGGTGGTGAATCAACCCGACCGGGTTCCGAACGCATTTCAGTTCAAGAAGAACTTGATCGAGTACTCCCTGTGATTTCAGCTTTGGCTGGTTCGGGTGCGGCAATAAGTATTGACACTATGCGAGCAGAAGTTGCGCGAGCTGCTGTGGCTGCAGGTGCCTGCATGGTCAACGATGTCAGCGGCGGCAAATCGGATCTCGAGATGTTGGGCTATGTTGCAACTTTGAATACGCCATACATCTTGATGCACTGGCGCGGGCCTTCAAACATCATGAACACTCTGACTGATTACGACGACGTAGTTGCCGATGTCACATCTGAGATTAGTCAGCAAGCCGAAGTAGCAGTTGCTGCTGGAATTGCTCGGGAGCGAATCGCAATTGACCCAGGGATAGGGTTTGCAAAAACCGTGGATCAAAACTGGCCAATCTTGAAGCATCTGGATGTGTTGGAGGGCCTAGGGCTGCCAATTCTGATGGGCGCATCTCGCAAAAAATTCCTTGGCGAATTACTCGCAAAAGACGGAGTGGCACGTGACTCAGATGAGCGGGAGAGTGCAACCACAGCGATTTCAACACTTATGGCAGTGCGCGGACTCTGGGCAGTGCGAGTGCATGACGTAAAGTCTTCAAGTGATGCGATAGCTGTAGTAGATCGGATTGCGAAAACCTAATGACTGACAAAATCCACCTAACAGGCGTGTCCGGTATCGGGTATCACGGAGTTTTTGAACAAGAAAAGCGTGAAGGTCAAACTTTCAAAGTAGATATTGAAGTAACTTCAGATTTTTCTGCTGCAGTTAAGTCCGATGATGTTCGCGACACCGTTAACTATGCCGAGCTGGCCAACATCGCACATGCTGCCATCACAGGGGAGCCGTTTGATCTGATCGAAAAGTTGGCAGATCTGATTGCGCGCGAATGCTTAGACATCTCAGGTGTCACTTCTGTGACGGTCACCGTGCACAAACCAAACGCTCCAATTGAAGTGCCGTTTGAAAATGTCTCGGTATCAAGGACCTTGCCATAATGAAGGCCACCATCAGCCTTGGGTCAAATCTTGGCGACCGTTTCCAGTACTTACAGAACGCACTGGATTCAATAAATGAATTGACGGGCACTCAAGTCCACTCAGTATCGCCAGTTTTTGAAACTGATCCGGTTGGCGGTCCAGAACAAGGACAGTATTTAAATGCGGTCGCAGTCGTTAAGACTGTGTTGTCACCAGAGCAGTTCTTAGCAGCAACTCAACAGATCGAACTTGAGCAAAACCGTGAGCGCGATGAACGCTGGGGGCCGAGAACTTTGGACATAGATTTGCTGGCAATGGACACTGAAGTGCGCTCAACTTCCGAATTAGAACTGCCTCATCCTCGGGCACACGAACGAGCCTTTGTTTTATTGCCGTGGTCGTTGCTAGATCCGGACTTTGTCATTCCAGGAAAAAGCTCAGTTGCGCAATTACTTGAAGGTTTAGAAGTTACCGGGATTCGGTTTCGTAATGACTTAGCGTTAGTGGCGTACGCATGATTCACCAAACAAAAATCAGCATGCTGACAGTGCTTGCAATCCTTGCCGCCGCCGTTGGCTGGTCGTTTGCTCAGCTTTGGCCAACATTCTTTGGCCAAGGTATGCCGGTATCGGTTGGTTCAGCAATCGCAATGATCTTGGTTTTTGTCACTCTGCTCATCTGGACTTTGATGACCAGAGCTCGACTAAAGCCAGGGGCAACCATAAATCGCTTGCATCCAATCGTTGCAGCAAGAACAGCGGCGCTGGCAATGTCGGCCTCCAGAGTTGGCTCTTTGGCATTTGGTTTCTATGTTGGAGTTTTTCTAGCCAATGTTGTGGCAGATTACTCAAGTGCGGGAACGGATCGAATTCGTATTTCTGCAATCACGGCATTAGCAAGTTTGTTAACCGCCGCAGTAGCACTTTGGCTCGAACGAATCTGCCTGCTGAAAGAACCTCCCAACGATAGGGACTCGATAAATGGAAATCGCGCTTAAGTAGTCCGCAAACTGACTTATCAGCATTGATTGATTAGGTATGAGACTTTTTGAAATGCTGGTTTCAATAGACTGAGTCCATGAGCAAAGTCGCCCTGATCCAAGTTGATGTGAGTGATTCGGAAACTCCAGAAACGAGAGTTCCACGGGTTCTTGATCTAGTTGATCAACAAAAAGGTAAATGCGATCTTGTAGTACTTCCTGAACTTTGGATCATTGGCGCCTTCAATTCAGGTGCATTAGAGAGTTACGCGCAGCCACGCGATGGTGAGCTCGTTACTGCACTGCAGGCTCGCGCGAAAACGGGAAACTTTTGGTTACATGGCGGCTCATTTGTGGAACGGCTTGCTGATGGTGGCATGGCCAACACAGCTATATTGATAAACCCTGCAGGCGAGATTGTTAAGTTTTATCGCAAGATACATCTATATGGATTTGATCACGGTGAAGCAGTGCTGCTTAGTCGCGGCACTGAAATTGTCACGCAAGAGCAAACACCTATTGGCCATGTTGGCTTAGCAATCTGTTATGACTTACGATTCCCAGAGTTATTCCGTGGCATGAATGATCAGGGTGTTGAAAGTATTTTGATCACTTCAGGTTGGCCAACACCTCGAATTAATCATTGGCGAGTTTTGAATCAGGCAAGGGCAATTGAAAACCAAGCCTGGGTTATTGCCTGCAATGAAGTTGGTCCAAATGGCGACATCATGCTGGGTGGCCATTCCATGGTGGTCAGTCCGCGCGGCGAAATCATTGCTGAAGCTGGCGAAAGCGAAGAAGTTCTTTATGCCGAAATCGATTTATCAGAAGTTGCACAGTTTAGAGCCGAACACCCATTCCAAAAGGATCGCTTTATTCGTTAGTCGCGTTATCGCGATTGTTTAACGCACCAAGCTGTGCGTTGTAAGCCTTAAGGTCGGCATCGCCATCACGATCAGCAGCACGATCAATTTGTTTTGCTAGACGGCTGTCATCACGCGACCACATCACAGCAACTATCACCAAGAGTAGGAATGTAGGCACTTCACCAAGTGCCCATGCAATACTGCCACCGGCTGTAGTGTCTGCGAGCAAATCTGTAATCCATGGCGGCTGGACCTGGATGTACCAGTCAACGCCGATTGGTTCACTTGATTGCATGAGTGCGATTGCGAAAAATGCATGTAGTGAAAGTCCAACCAAAACAATCATTAATCGTTGCCAGTATGGAACTTTGCGCGGACTTGGGTCTGCCCCAATCACAACGTAGGAAAACAGCAAACCTGAGATCAAGAAATGCAGCTCCATGAATATGTGCCCGGTGTGACTTCCCATCAAGGTGGCAAAAAGTGGAGTGAAGTACATTCCATACAAACCAAAGGTAAAGATCGCCAACACCATTAGTGGCTGGGTAATCAGTTTTGAGTAAGAACTATGAAGGAGGGCAAGAATCCACTCACGAAGACTTCTGTGGTCAGAAGTCTTTTGAGCAGGAAGGGCACGGAGTGCAAGGGTAATTGGCGTGCTCAAGATGATGGAGATTGGCGCAATCATCGAAAGCGTCATGTGCTGAATCATGTGATATTCAAAAGAAACCTTTGCATACATGCTGATTCCAGCATTGGTAGTCCAAATGACTAAGCCAATTCCAACCATGAACGAAATAGTTCGCAGCGTGCTCCATTTGATCTGATTTCGCTTAACTCGCATGACGCCGATCGTGTAGAGCGCTGCTGCTACCAAGCAGATGGTCAACATAAACCATTCCGGATTCCAGCCAAAGATGATCGTTGAAAGTGTTGG
>JBIIAS010000124.1:0-3763 GCA_044239795.1 Candidatus Nanopelagicales bacterium
CTACGACTCCCGAGAAGCGTGCCAAGTCCACGACATCTACACCGATTCCAACTATGGCCATGACTTAACTTTGCCGTGAATACTGGTTTTTTCAAACTTGGCCCGAGAGACCCCAGTAATACCAAGGTGTGTAGTTATGTCATTTTTGCAACACGGGTAACTCTGGCTACAGTGGAGGTATCGGTGCTGTTGAGCGGAAGCAACAGCAACGAATAAAAGTTCGAATAAGTCATCAGGTACTTTTAATCTATGGCTACAAACATCGGCGCATACTTTGAGATTCCGGTTACTGACCTGGATCGCGCAATCAATTTCTATCAATCGCTCCTAGGTATTGAACTAGAGCGTGGCTCAATTCACGGCTACGAGATGGCATTTTTTCCATTTGAAAATAATGGGGCAGGCATTAGTGGCGCCCTTTGCAAAGGCGATGTTTACAAGCCTTCTATCGAAGGCTCCTTTATATATCTATTCACCGACAATATTGACGGGGTATTGAGTAACGCTGTCGAGCTTGGCTCAGAAATTCTTTTCGAGAAGACCGATGCAGGCAATTGTTTTGTTGCTGAAATCAAGGACTCTGAAGGAAATCGGATTTGCTTTACGACAAGGCACCAAGCCGAATAACTATTTAGATCTGCCTGATGTGCGCAGGATTTTCTTGAAACATCCTGCGCCAATAAACACTGTCGACTTGGTCGAGTAATTGCCTCTGGCAATTACTCGACTGTCACGCTCTTGGCCAAGTTTCTTGGCTGATCAACGTCATAGCCCTTCACGGTAGCCATTTCGCAAGAGAAAATCTGCAAAGGAACCGTGGCAACCAAAGGCTGCATCAATGCAGGACACTTTGGCAACCGGATGATGTGATCCGAGAATTCATTAATTGATTCATCGCCCTCTTCAGCAAGCACGATTGTTAGTGCGCCACGAGCTCTGACTTCCTGAATGTTTGAAACGATCTTGTCGTGCAACTCATCATCTTGTGGTGGCACAACTACGAATACTGGAATGCCATCTTCAATTAATGCAATCGGACCATGCTTTAGTTCGCCTGCAGCAAAGCCTTCGGCGTGCATGTAAGCCAATTCCTTTAGCTTCAATGCACCTTCAAGCGCAACCGGGAAACCAACGCTTCGTCCCAAGAAAAGTACAGATTGCTTGTCGATTAATTCTTTCGCGATTGCCTTAACGCCCTCTGTCGTATCTAGCACTAGGTCGATCATGCTTGGCATGTCACTAAGTTCAAGAGCGATGGTCGCTGCATCCTCGCCATAGCCAGTACCCCGAGTTTGGGCCAAGTACATCGCAAAGAGATAGCAGGCAACAATTTGGGTAAGGAATGCCTTAGTAGAAGCAACTGCAATTTCAGGCCCTGCGTGTGTGTAGATAACTGCATCACTCTCACGTGGAATCGTTGAGCCATTGCTATTACAGATCGCAAGAACTTTCGCACCCTGTTCCCGGGCGTAGCGCATAGCCATCAAGGTGTCCATGGTCTCCCCGGACTGACTGATAGCAACTACCAAAGTTGTTGGCGTCAAAATTGGATCGCGGTATCTAAACTCACTAGCCAACTCAACTTCACAAGGAATCCGAGTCCAGTGCTCGATTGCATACTTAGCGATCAAGCCAGAGTGATAAGCCGTGCCACACGCAGTGATGATAATTTTGTCGATGGTCTTTAGGAACGCATCGTCTAGACCTAAATCAGCAAGAGTAACTTTGCCTGACTCGTCAATGCGCCCAAGCAAAGTGTCGGCGACAGCTTTTGGCTGTTCCGCAATTTCCTTAAGCATGAATAAGTCAAAGCCACCCTTTTCGGCAGCAGCTGCGTCCCAGGTAACTTCGTATTCGGTGTAGTCAGCAGGCTTGCCATAAAAGTCAGTTACTTCAATTGAGTTAGGTGTGATCTCAACGATTTGATCCTGACCTAGCTCAATTGCATTTCTAGTGTGCGCAATGAATGCGGCCACATCTGAAGCTAGGAAGTTCTCGCCATCGCCGCGTCCAACAACAAGTGGTGAGTTTCTACGAGCAGCCACAACTACGTCTGGGGTGTCAGCGTGAACCACAACCAAAGTGAAGGCGCCGGTCAGCACTTGGCAAACTTCGCGAAGTGCATCAGCTAGTCCTGGTGTGGACTTCATCTGCTTGGAAAGCAAGTGTGCAACGACTTCAGTGTCAGTCTGGCTGCGCAGCGTGACGCCTTCAGCAATTAACTTGTCGCGAAGCATTGCAAAGTTTTCAATAATCCCGTTATGGATAACTGCAATAGATCCATCTTCACTTACATGGGGGTGCGCATTAACGTCGTTTGGAGCGCCATGGGTAGCCCAGCGAGTATGGCCAATTCCGGTATGAGATTGCGAGATTGGGCTGTCTGCTAACTCAGCTTCTAGATTGGCTAGCTTGCCAGCCTTCTTGCGAGTCTGAATTGCCTGGTCTGAAATAATTGCGATACCCGCTGAGTCATAGCCTCGGTATTCCAATCGGCGCAGACCCTCAATGACTACATTTTGGGCTTGCTGTGGGCCGACATATCCAACGATTCCGCACATGGTTTGAGTCTATCGATTAGCTAAGGGCGCAGTGGGTAGCGACCACGTCAGCAAGTTCTTGTGCGACTTTCTGAGCTTGGTCCGCAGTTGCAGCCTCAACCATTACTCGTATCAATGGCTCAGTTCCACTTGGACGCAACAGAATGCGTCCAGTGTTGCCCAGTTCTTGCTCCAATTTTGCAACAGCCTCAGTCAGCGCAGTCTTCGAAATGGCTGCTTTATCTACATTGGGAACATTGATTAAGACTTGCGGCAAGCGATTCACAATTGCAGCTAGTTCTGCCATCGACTTTCCAGTTCCCTTCATTTCCGACATCAAGTGCAGAGCGGTTAAAACTCCATCACCGGTAGTTGCAAATTCGCTTAGTACGACGTGACCACTTTGTTCGCCACCAATCGTGAAGCCACCGGTTCGCATTTCTTCAAGAACATAACGATCGCCAACTGCAGCTGCAATTACTTCGATCTCGAGCTCTTTCATCGCGATGTTGAATCCCAAATTAGACATCACTGTCGCAACGACAGTGTTGCCAACTAGGGCGCCGCGGGTCTTTCGGCCAGAGGCCAAGATTGCCAAGATCTGATCGCCGTCAACAAAAATTCCATTTGCATCAACGGCCAAGCAGCGATCGGCATCGCCATCGTGAGCGATTCCTAGATCTGCTCCATGCTTCACAACTGCAGCTGATAGATCTTCCATATGGGTAGAACCACAGTTCTCGTTAATGTTCAAGCCATTAGGTTCACAGTGAATTGAAATAACTTGAGCACCCGCGCGACGCAATGCCTCTGGCCCAACAAGCGATGCTGATCCATTTGCGCCATCAATTACTACTGTTAGGCCCTCTAAAGAATTCGAGATGCTGGAGTTCAAGTGATGAAGATATTTTTCAACTAGATCGTGGTCGCTACGGATTCGGCCAACGCCCGCTCCAGTTGGAAGTTCACTAACAACATCTAGGTGCGCTTCAATGGCATCCTCGATGGTGTCATCTAATTTCACGCCACCACGAGCAAAGAATTTGATGCCGTTATCTGGCATTGCATTATGTGAAGCCGAAAGCATTACACCTAAGTCAGCACCTGTTAAGTCCGTTAAGAATGCAACAGCTGGAGTTGGCAGAATTCCAACATCGATTACATCAACGCCGGCACTTGCTAACCCAGCACTGATTGCAGACTGCAGGAATTCGCCACTGGCA
>JBIIAS010000125.1:0-3747 GCA_044239795.1 Candidatus Nanopelagicales bacterium
TCGAAGTATTTGTCGACAAATGGTTCTAATAGTTCACGTTGATCTGGCTGTGAAAATCCTCCAACAGTTGATTCAAGTAGCGCATTGGCAAGGTCGTCATTTTCAATAACGGCCTTCCATGCGACTAACTTTGCCTCCGCAGTCGGAATGCCAGCGCGAGCTGAAGCTGCTTGGCGTTGTCCGCCTGCAGTATTGTCGCGCTCAAGTTCTTGGTCGATAGCTGTTACTGGCAACTCACCTAATGCAACTAAGCGAGCGACTAGTTGCCAGCGAAGATCTGTGTCGACTTCCAAGCCAGCTGGAGTGGCGGTGCCATCAAGCCAACCAGAGATGAGCGAAATGTGATCTTTAGTTCTGGCAATGCCGGCAATGTTTTTAACGAATGCGAGTTGATGATCGCTACCAGGCTCAGTTTTAGCAAGTGCCTCGATTAGCGATCCGGCTAACGCATCACGATTTGCTGCACGATTTGCTGGGTTACCAAATTGCTCGATAGCTGATCGTGCCTGCAATAGCAATTGTTGGGTAACGCCAATTTCGATACTGCCTAAATCGGCGCCAAGGATCATGTTCAAGTAATCGGTAGTGCTCATCTCGGCATCGCGTGTCATATCCCAGGCTGCGCCCCAGATCAATGCACGCGAAACGCTGTCTTCAATATCGCGAAGTCCAGTCGCTGAAGTTTTTGCTGACGCTTCATCCAGACGGATCTTCACGAATGTGTAATCACCATCGTTTAGAAGTAGTAGTTCCGCAGCGAGCATACCAACTAGTTCTGGCACTTCAGTTCGGGCGCCGTCTACATCGATCTCAATTCGAGTATCACGCTTAATGCTTGAGCCAGATCGGTTATACAAACCAATACCTATGTGGTGGGGACGCAATAGTTGGTCAACACCTTCAGGTGCAACGGGCGGCTCTTGAATTACAGTTACGGACTTGTACTTTCCATCCTCAATCACAATTTCTGGTCGCAGCGTGTTCACACCTGCGGTTTGGAGCCAGCGTTGAGTCCAATCCTGAAGGGATCGACCACTTGCGGCTTCGAGTTCAACAAGCAAGTCAGTTAGCTCGGTGTTACCCCAGGCATGCTTCTTGAAGTATTCCCGGATGCCAGCAAAGAAAGCATCCTCGCCAACCCAAGCAACTAATTGGCGAAGTGCCGATGCACCCTTGGCATAGGTGATGCCATCGAAGTTAACTTCAACTGCATCAAGGTCAAACATGTCTGCAACGATTGGGTGAGTAGTTGGCAGTTGATCTTGTCGGTAACCCCAGGCCTTGCGCTGGTTCACAAAGTTAACCCAAGCTTCGGTGTATTGAGTTGCTTCAACTGATGCGTGATGCGCAGCCCATTCAGCAAAACTCTCATTTAGCCATAGGTCATCCCACCACTTCATGGTGACAAGATCGCCAAACCACATATGCGCCATTTCGTGCAGCACTGTGTTGGCACGTTGTTCGTAGGTTGCACGCGTTACTTTGCTGCGGAAAACATAACTCTCGTGGTGGGTAACGCAGCCTGCATTTTCCATCGCACCAGCATTGAATTCTGGAACGAATAGCTGATCATATTTTTCAAACGGATATCCGTAGTCAAATGCTTCTTCAAAGTACTTAAAGCCTTGCTTCGTGACGGAAAATAGATCTTCTGGATCCAGGTACTCGGAAAGCGAACTACGACAGAACAAGCCCAGGGGATATGTTCCAAACTTTCCTTTGTATTCATCTCGCACTTCGTAGTAAGGGCCAGCCACGATCGCAGTGATGTAAGTAGACATCTTTTTTGTGGCAGGAAACTCCCACTTTGCAATGCCATCAGTGACAGAACTTGGTGTTGGAGTTGGTGAATTACTAGTTACCTTCCAGTGATCTGGAGCAGTAACCGAAAAAGTGAATATTGCTTTGATGTCAGGCTGGTCAAAGCAGGCAAATACCCGACGTGCATCTGCAATTTCAAATTGTGTGTAGAGGTAAACCTCGTCGTCAACTGGGTCAATAAAGCGATGTAAACCTTCGCCGGTGTTCATGTAAGCAGCTTCTGCTTCAACAATCAGTACGTTGTGTGACTTTAGGTTTCGCAATGGAATGCGAAAGCCATCATGGATCGATGTATCCAGGGACTCACCATTTAGTTCAATTCGCTGCACTTTCGGTGCAATGAAATCAATCCAAGTTGAGTTGCCTTCACGGGCGGTGAAGTGAACAGTAGTGCGACTGCCAAAGGTGTCATCACGAGTAGAGAGGTCTAGTTCCACGTCATAGTTTTGGACTTGAACTACAGCGGAACGTTCACTTGCTTCCAACCGACTGATATTTGTGCTGGACATTAGTACTCCCGTTGATTTGCCTGAATGACACCATCTTGACACCTGCGACCAAGGCCTGCAGATGCGGGTCTAATCTGAATCCATGACTGAAACAAAAACCACTGCAGATTTCTGGTTTGACCCGATTTGCCCATGGGCTTGGATTGCATCGCGCTGGATGCTCGAAGTTGAACAGGTTCGACCAGTGGAAACTAAATGGCATGTCATGTCGTTAGCAGTTTTAAACGACGGTCGCGAACTTCCTGAAAAATACATTGACTTAATGAAGCGCGCTTGGGGACCAGTACGAGTTGTTATTGCAGCCCAACAGCAACACGGTGACGAGGTTGTTGGAAAGCTATACACCGCTATGGGCACTCGCATCCATGACCAAGGCCGAGGCGACGATTACATTTCAGTAATTGTTGAGGCGCTTGCTGAATGTGGGTTACCAGCGGAACTGATTGCTGCTGCTGACTCAACGGATTTTGATGCAGCCCTAAAGAAGAGCCATCACGAAGGCATGGATCCAGTTGGTATGGATGTTGGTACGCCAGTAATTCATGTCAATGAGACTGCATTCTTTGGTCCAGTGGTTTCTCCAATTCCTAGAGGTGAGGCAGCGGGCAAGCTTTGGGATGGGGTAGTTCTAGTTTCCGGCACCGACGGCTTCTTTGAATTGAAGCGAACTCGCACCAGAGATCCAATTTTCGATTAGGTTTTGCTCAACGACAATTAAGAGGTAAAAATGCGCGTTCACTTAGCTACTGATCATGCTGGACTTGAATTCAAAGATGCACTGACACAGCACTTAACTAGCAAGGGCTATGAGGTTGTTGATCATGGCGCCTATGAATATGACGCTGAAGATGACTACCCAGCGTTCTGTATCGCTGCCGCTGAGGCAGTATCCGCTGAACCTGGTTCGCTAGGTGTCGTCTTCGGCGGCTCGGGAAATGGCGAACAAATCGCTGCTAACAAAGTTAAGGGTGTACGAGCAGCGCTGGCTTGGAGCATTGCTACTGCTCAACTTGCCAAAGAACACAACAATGCGAATGTGGTTGGAATTGGTGCGCGCCAACATACCCAAGAAGAGGCATTTGCAATCATCGAAGCCTTTTTAGAAACCCCATTTAGCCAAGCCGAGCGCCATGTCCGACGTATCGGCCAGATTGGCGAATACGAATCTCGCTAGTTCGTGAGAGCGGGTGACCTTGCCGATCGATTATCGATTGGCAAATAAATAAGGGCGAACCTTCGGTTCGATCCCGGTCGCCCGCGAGTTGAATCTTCGTGCGTAGCACGAAGCCGTATACGAGCGGGTGACCGGGATCGAACCGGCATGGCCAGCTTGGAAGGCTGGGGCTCTACCATTGAGCTACACCCGCGTAACCAATGTTTCAATTGGCTGGAATTTAGACTATCGCATAATTTCTAC
>JBIIAS010000026.1:0-14361 GCA_044239795.1 Candidatus Nanopelagicales bacterium
CAAGCCCCATGTGGGTTAGCTCTAGCACGCGAGGTGCATTGCCTTCCATGGTGCGTTCGTACATTTCCTTTAGGATTTCGTCGGGTGTCATGCCGCTCCTTCTTGTTGTAAGCCTTGCACTTGGTTAAGTTCTCTACGCATAAGTTGGGCGATGTGCAATTCATCGCCTGGGGTAATTCTCTCAGCCGGACCGCTTACGGACAAAGCCGCAATTGCTTTTCCGTTGGCACCCAATACCGGGATCGCAACAGCAATCAGACCTTGTTCAAGCTCATTACGGATGACTGCGTAACCAACTTCGCGGGCTTTTCTAATGTGCTGGTCAAGTAGAGCAAAATCTGTAATTGTTTCAGTGGTGCGTGGCGCCAAAGTACTTGGCACAGTAGCTCCGCCAAAAGCAATTAGCACTTTGCCAGCAGCTGAACAATGTGATGGCACGCTTTCGCCTACCCAGTTACGGCTACCCAATAGGTATGAGCCTTCAACCTGAGCAATGTTGTCGATACCGTTATGCCCTGTTACCGCAAGGCTGACGGTTTCGTGCGTAATGTCGGCAATTCGTTCCATGGCTGGAGTTAATGAGCCAATCAAAGCTGTGTAGGCGCCGCCGCGAACCGCAAACTGATTCAAAACCGGCCCAGCTTCAAATCCACCAACTGCACTTCGGGCAATTAGGCCACTTCGTTCCAAGGCGCTAAGAATTCGGGAAGTTGTTCCTTTTGCTAAGCCAGTGGCCGCAACTAATTCGCTCAAAGTTTGTGGATCTTCAGAATTCATGACCCTAATCAATAGGTCACAGGCGCGATCGATTGACTGCGTTCCAGTTACTGGCTTTTCGCCTAACTCTTCGCTCATCACGCCTCCCCCTATATAGAGGTCAAATCTAGATGTGAAGCTTTCGAGAAAGTTTCACGATCTGGAACCTATGTTCCACATCGTACGCTAACATAGCGGGTATTCGTCAAGCCCTTTTGATGAAAAATTTCAACTTGTTATCAGAATTGATAGCCGCACAACAGGAGCCAGTTATGTTCCAGAACAAAAGCCCACGTTATGAAATTCTGTCTCAGGATGCCATGGCAGTCCTAGACAAGGGTTGGCGACGCATTGTTTCCGAAATGGGAATCGAGTTTATGCACGAGCGGGCATTGGATATGTTCCGCGCAGCTGGACAAAAAGTTGAAGGCAACAACGTTAAGTTCGATCCGGAATGGATTCTGGAACAAGTTGCTAAGGCTCCCAGCGAATTCACATTGCAGGCACGCAACCCTGCGAAGAACGTCATCATCGGTGGCGACAATATGGTTTTTGCTGGAGTTTACGGGCCACCGTTTGTGCGTGACTTGGGCGAACGTCGCGATGGAACACTTAAGGACTTCCAGAACTTCACCAAGCTTGGTCACATGTTTGGTGATCTAGACGTGTCGAGCAGTGTTGTAGTTGAACCAAACGATGCCCACCTTGATACTCGTCACATTGACATGATCCATAACTTGATGACACTTAGTGACAAGCCATTCATGGGCAATGTTGTGACTGGCTTGAATGCACGAGACACAATCAAGATGGCTGAGATTGTTTTCGGTTCCCGCGAAAGCATCGAAAAGACTCCAGCGATTATTTCTTTGATTAACTGCAACTCCCCACTTCGCTGGGATGATCGCATGTTGGAATCACTGTTTGAATACAGCGAAGCTGGTCAGCCTTGCGTACTAACCCCATTCCTTTTGATGGGTGCAATGAGTCCAGTAACAATTCCGGCTTCCTTGGTTCAGCAGATCGCTGAAGCTTTGAGCGGTATTGCATTGGCTCAGCTGGTTCGTCCAGGTTGCCCAGTCGTGTTTGGTTCATTCCTTTCAAACATTGACATGCAGTCAGGTTCCCCAATGTTTGGTACTCCAGAATCAGCAATGGGTCTGCTTTGCACTGGTCAGATTGCCCGTCACTTTAACTTGCCATTCCGTGGTGGTGGCGGACTAAACGCTGCCCAGACTGTTGATGCTCAGGCGGGTTACCAAACCTTGATGACAATGCACGCAACATTCCTGGCTGGCACAAACTTCGTTATGCACGCAGCTGGTTGGCTTGAAGGTGGCCTCGTAGCTTGCTATGAAAAGTTTGTTATGGACGTTGAAATCCTGCAGGCTATGCAGGCCGAGTTCACTCCGTTTGAAATCGATGAAGCATCCTTGGCATTCGAAGCTCATGAAGAATCTGGTCATGGTGGTCACTTCCTAGGAACTCAGCACACTATGGAGCGATTCCGCGATTGCTTCTACCGACCATTCCTGTCATCAGCAGATAACTTCGATCGCTGGTCACGCAATGGTTCAAAGACAACTGATGTACGTGCAAACGAATTGGCACACAAAATGATCGACGAATACGAAGCGCCAGCAATGGATTCCGCAATCAAAGAAGAGCTTGACGAATGGGTCGACAAGCGCAAGAAGGAGTTATTAGCATGAAATCAGATATCGATATTGCTCGGGCAGCTACGACTGAACCTATTGTTTCGGTTGCAGCAAAAATCGGTATTCCAGCAGATGCAGTTCTGAACTATGGTCCAACAAAGGCCAAGATCAACATGGAATTCATCTCATCGCTGAAATCAAAGCCAAACGGCAAGCTAATCCTTGTTACCGCAATGACTCCTACGCCTGCCGGTGAAGGTAAAACCACTACCACTGTTGGTCTGGGCGACGGTCTTAACGCCATTGGCAAGAAGGCAATCGTTTGCTTGCGCGAACCATCCCTTGGTCCATGCTTTGGCATGAAGGGTGGCGCAGCAGGTGGCGGTTTTGCTCAGGTAGTTCCAATGGAAGACATCAATCTTCACTTCACTGGTGACTTCCATGCAATTGGTGCAGCACATAACTTGCTTTCAGCAATGCTTGATAACCACATTTACTGGGGCAATGAACTAGGCATCGACGTGCGTCGTATCGCTTGGAAGCGTGTCATCGATATGAACGATCGCGCCCTGCGTGAAATCACTGCTGCACTTGGTGGACCTGGAAATGGTTACCCACGTGAAGCTGGATTCGACATCACGGTAGCAAGTGAAGTTATGGCGATTCTTTGTCTAGCAATGGACTTAGAAGATCTAGAACGTCGTCTTGGAAACATTGTTGTCGGTTACACCCGTGACAAGGTTGCTGTAACCGCAGCTCAGCTAAATGCAAATGGTGCGATGACAGTTCTTCTTAAAGATGCACTGATGCCTAACTTGGTTCAGACACTTGAGAACAACCCAGCCTTTGTACACGGTGGACCGTTCGCGAACATTGCTCACGGTTGCAATACCGTATTGGCAACTGACACTGCCCTAAAGCTTGGTGACTACGTAGTTACAGAAGCTGGCTTCGGTGCAGACCTTGGTGCCGAGAAGTTCTTTGACATTAAGTGTCGCAAGGCAAAGCTTGAGCCAGCTGCTGCAGTTATTGTTGCAACTGTTCGTGCACTGAAGATGCACGGTGGCGTAGCCAAGGATGATCTTGGTAAAGAAAATGTTGCTGCAGTTGAAGCCGGTCTTGCAAATCTAGGTCGTCACATCCGCAACGTTCAAAAGTTTGGTGTCCCAGTTGTCGTTGGAGTTAATAACTTCACAACTGATACCGATGCTGAATTTGCTGCAGTGCAAAAGTACTGTGCTGAAATGGGCGTTGACGCTATTCGTTGCACGCACTGGGCCGAAGGCAGCAAGGGCACGACTGAACTTGCTAAGAAAGTTGTTGAACTTGCCGAAAGTGGTGCAGCTACTTTCAAGCCGCTTTATCCAGACACCATGTCACTCTGGGACAAGGTCTCTACTATCGCAACTGAAATCTACGATGCTGCCGAAGTTGTAGCCGACAAGAGTGTGAAGGATCAATTCCAGGTCTTTGAAGATGCTGGCTACGGTCACTTCCCAATCTGTATGGCAAAGACTCAGTACTCGTTCTCAACTGATGCAGCTGCAAAAGGTGCGCCATCTGGCCACACCGTTGCGATTCGGGAAATCCGCCTAAGTGCTGGAGCAGAATTCATCGTCGTTGTCACAGGCGACATCATGACAATGCCAGGACTTCCAAAGGTTCCAGCCGCAAACACCATAAAGCTCGAAAACGGAGAAGTTGTCGGTTTGTTCTAACAAATTGATAAAACGCCTGACAAGTGTTGCCCATGACGCATAACGTTGCGCCATGGGCAACACTCATTTGGCGGAAGCTAGCTCCGTCCAATCTGTAGACCGAGCCTTAACGATCCTCGAAATTCTTGCCCAACGCGGTGAATCTGGGGTTACTGAAATTGCGGCTGATTTAGGTGTTCACAAATCCACAGCCTCCCGCTTAATGACAGCTCTGCTAAACCGTGGACTAGTTGATCAGGTTTCGGATCGCGGTCGTTATCGGTTAGGACTTGGCTTAGTCCGCTTAGCCGGTTCAGTTACCAGCTCGCTAGATGCCGTATCGGGATCCCGGGCCGTAACGAAGGCGCTAGCGACAGAAGTTGGTGAGACCGTAAACATCGCGGTGCTTGATAACAACAGAGTGCTATACGTTGATCAAGTGATCGGCCCATCAAAGGTGTCAATGCGAAGTTGGCTTGGACAAAGCGTCCCTACACATTGCACCGCTAGCGGCAAAGCACTGACCGCTTGGCTGGAAACCTCAGAACGAATTGCAGCTCGACCAGACTCGTGGGAAAAACTAGCTCAAAACACGATCACATCAGGAGCTGCGCTCGAAAAAGAACTTGAAAAGGTGCGAGAACTAGGTTACGCAGTGGCAAATCAAGAAATGGAAACAGACTTTATGGCAGTGGCTGCACCCATCCGAGATGAGCATGGTGAAGTAACTGCTGCGCTGGTTATTTCTGGGCCAGCGAGCCGAATTAAACCTGAGGATTTTGAGTCATTAGGCCACATTGTGAAACAGAGCGCATCCAAGCTTTCGGGCAATCCGAACTTCTGGCGAGAGTAAGGTTTTTACCTATGAAATACGAAAAAGTAACTGAGTTGTTCATCAACGGGAAACGTCAGGGTAGCTCCTCGGGTGAAATTCGAAACGTTTTGCATCCTGCAGATGGTCACCTAGTTGCAACGTTCCACGAAGGCGGTGCAGCTGACACTGTGTCAGCAATTGATGCGGCCCGAAATGCTTTCGATGGAACACACTGGCTTTCCTTTAGTGGCGAACAACGTGGAAAGATTTTGGAGCAAGTTGCCGAAATTCTTGAGCGGGACAAAGAGTTATTCGCGCAAGCAGAGTCCGAGGACACTGCTAAGCGAATCGTTGAAGCTCGTTACGACATCGATGATGTGATTTCAGTTTTCCGATACTTTGCCAAGTTGGCGAGCAAGCCACACGAGCGCGAAGTTGATCCAGGTCGCGAAAATGTTCGCAGCACAATGACAACTGAACCTATTGGTGTAGTCGCAATGATTACACCGTGGAACTATCCCCTACTTCAAGCGTCTTGGAAGATGGCTCCCGCAATCGCTACTGGCTGCACTTTTGTAATCAAGCCGAGCGAACTTACGCCAACAACAACTTCGATGATGATGGATGTCTTTGCGGAAGCAGGTCTACCAGCCGGGGTTGCGAATCTTGTTCTTGGTGCCGGAGCTGTTGCTGGTGGTCCACTAAGTACTCATCCTGGAGTGGACATGGTTTCATTCACTGGAAGTTTGGCAACCGGCAAGCGTCTCATGATTAATTCTGCAGAGACTGTTAAGCGCGTAGCACTCGAACTCGGTGGCAAGAATCCAAACATTATCTTTGCTGATGCCGACTTAGATGCTGCTATCGATAACGCATTAACTGCTGTCTTCTTGCACTCGGGTCAAGTATGTTCCGCAGGCGCTCGACTATTGGTTGAAAAGAAAGTTCATGACCAAGTAGTTGATGAAATCGCACGTCGCGCCGAACTTATCCGACTTGGAGGTGCACACGATGAAGATGCCGAAACTGGCGCATTAATAAGTGCGGCACATCGTGACAAAGTTGAGCGCTATGTGGCTGACGCGCTTGCCGAAGGCGCAGTGCTTCGTGCCGGAGGGAAGCGTCCTGAAGGATCGCAGTTTGCAAATGGCTTCTTCTATCGCCCAACAGTCTTGGACAACTGCACAACGGAAATGACTTGCGTGCAAGATGAATCATTTGGACCAATCCTGACTGTTGAAACGTTTGAAACTGAAGAAGAAGCGATCAAGCTTGGTAACGACACAATTTTTGGTCTAGCTGGTGCTGTTTGGACGAAAGATAGCGAGAAGGCGCAGCGCATGGCTCGTCGCCTGCGTCACGGAACAATTTGGATTAACGATTACCACCCTTATGTTGCGCAAGCAGAATGGGGTGGCTTCAAGCAATCAGGTAATGGTCGTGAACTTGGCGAAGCCGGACTTGCGGAGTACCAAGAGCACAAACACATTTGGCAAAATCTAGCTCCTGCACCATCGGAGTGGTTCACACCAGCGAAAGGACAAGTAAATGTCTAACAACTCGAGTGCAATCTCAGTTAATAATCTGTGGCAGGTCTTTGGCCCTAATCCAGAAAAGATTGTTGGTAGTCCAGATGCCGAATTGCCCCGCGCCGAACTTCGGGAAAAGACCGGAAATACTGCCGCTGTTCGCGATGTCTCATTTGATGTTGCACCAGGCGAAGTCTTCGTAGTTATGGGTCTATCAGGTTCAGGTAAATCGACTTTGGTTCGTTGCTTGACCAGATTGATTGAGCCAACTGCTGGCAGCGTTGTCTTAAATGGTGAAGACATAATGAAAGCAAATGATGCCCGACTACGAGAATTACGCCGCACAAAGTTTTCTATGGTGTTCCAAAACTTTGGTTTGTTGCCGCATCGCAAAGTTATTGACAACATTGCCTTTGCGCTTGAAGTTAATGGTGTCAGCAAAGAAAAGCGTCATGCGCGTGCAAATGAAGTGATTGAACTTGTTGGTCTGCAGGGATTTGCTTACGCATATCCGGAACAACTTTCCGGCGGTATGCAGCAACGAGTTGGCTTGGCGCGAGCCCTTGCAGTTGATCCAGAAGTTATGTTCCTTGATGAACCGTTTTCAGCACTAGATCCTCTGATTCGCCGCGATATGCAGACCGAAGTTATTCGACTTCACGAAGAATTAGGCAAGACCATGGTTTTCATTACCCATGACTTGTCTGAAGCGCTAAAGCTAGGTGATCGCATTGCAATTATGCGTGATGGAGCTGTGGTTCAAATGGGAACTGCGGAAGAACTCATTGCAAATCCAGCAGATGCATACGTTGAGGACTTCACTCGCGATGTTCCTAAGTCTCACGTACTAACAGTTCGCACAATTGCCCGACCATTGGCTGATACTGAAACTGCAACTGGACGCACGATTCCAGCCGACACAATTATTCGTGATGCAACAGCAGCAGTACTCGATGCAAATGGTCCAGTCGGAGTTGTAGAAGGCGGAAACTTGATTGGCTACATCAAGTCTCGCGATATCTTGCAGGTTGTCGGAGGCGGTACTCACGCATGAGCGTTAGGACTGAACAAGCAATAAAGATTGCGCCTAAATCAATTAGGCGTAGTTGGCTTCTTGGTGGCCTGTTATTCATTTGGGTTGCACTTGCTCAACTCTTGCAAGGCAAGGCAACTCTGGAATTGCCAGTTCCAGAAAACTCAAGATTTACTGCTTGGGCCGGCGAAGTCGCTGATTCGATTCGAGATAACCGAACGGATGGCTTTGCCTTTAAATACTTCTTTAATCCAATCCGCGAATTTGTCGATGGCTTCGTCACAATAATTCGGGAATTCATTGCAATTCCAAACGGAAGTTCCAGTATTCCTGTACTGGGATGGCTGGGCGTCATTTCCTTGATTGGTTTTGTGGTTTTTGCCGTCTCGAATGTTCGAATGGCATTTGCTGCGATGGTTCTAACTTTTGCTTGTGGTGCTCTTGGTTTGTGGACTGAATCTATGGACACACTTGCCATGACTTTTGCAGCCGTGATTCTTTCGCTGGCGATCGGTATTCCAATTGGAATCTGGGCGGGTCTCTCGGATCGAGTTCTTAAAGCGGTGACGCCGATTCTGGACTTGGCACAAATCTTGCCAACTTTGGTTTACTTGGCTCCCCTAGCTCTATTCTTTTTGATTGGTCCGGCTTCAGCCACAATCGCAACCATGGTCTACAGCATTCCAATTGCGGTTCGTTTAACTGCATTTGGAATTCGTGGAGTGCCTACTAGCCCGGTCGAGGCTGGAACATCAATGGGAACAACCAAAAGACAACTGCTTCAAAAAGTTCAGCTCCCGATGTCTTCACGCACAATAATAATGGGCGTGAATCAGACAGTTATGGCTGCGCTTTCCTTTGTTGTTATTGCTGCCTTGATCGGTGCACCAGGACTTGGTAAGCCAGTTATCGATGCACTGATTATTCGAAATGTCGGCGAAGGTTTTGTTGCTGGTATTGCGGTTGTGTTGATCGCGATCATGTTGGATCGCAGTACATCTGCTGCCATCTCCAAGAAAGACACATTTGTTCCGCCATCCGAAGCAGATCGTAAACGCAGAAAACTTGCACTCATAATTGCAGGCGTTGCTTCGATAGTTGGAATCGTTTTGTCCCGCCAAATGGCGTGGGCTGCATTCTTTCCAGAGCAAATCAACATAAGTAAACAAGTCGCAAATGCATCTGACTCAGCAGTAACTTGGGTCACCGAAAATATGGAGCTGTTAACTGCTGGATTAAGCAAAGCAGTTACCGTTGGTGTACTAAATCCGCTTGAAAGTGTTTTGGCAAACTCGCCCTGGTACCTAACGATTGCCATGATCACCTTGCTTTCATTAATCCTGGGTGGGGTTAGGTCAGCATTTATTACATCTGTGCTTTTGCTGGCAGTTGTTGCAACTGGTCTTTGGTACGACACCATGATCACTTTTACTCAAACCATCGTTGCAACTTTGTTAACCATGATTGTTGGAGTTGTGCTTGGTGTTTGGATTGGTAGAAGTGCTCGAGCTGAACGAGCCTTGCGGCCGATTCTGGATGCTGGGCAAACCCTGCCAGCATTCGTGTACCTAATTCCAATGCTTGGATTCTTTGGGCCATCCCGATTTACTGCAATCGCAACAGGCATTGTTTATTCAATCCCAATTGTGGTGAAAATCGTGGGTCAGGGCATTCGAGAAGTGCCCGTAAACATGGTGGAAGCGGCTACTTCCACCGGTTCCACCAAGTGGCAACTTATAACGAAAGTACAACTTCCAGCCGCAAAGAAGTCCTTACTACTGGCAACTAATCAAGGATTGATATTTGTACTAGCGGTTGTGGTTATTGGCGGCTTTGTTGGCGCCGGTGGCCTTGGCTATTTGGTGCTTCTCGGGGCCTCAAAGCCCGAACTGCAAGGTAAAGGCCTGGTTGCAGGCTTCTGTATTTTGTTGCTCGGCGTGATGATTGACCGAATCGCGCAGTACATGGTGGCCCGAAACTCGGCCCCAAAGCACTAGATTTCAAACTAACAAACGTTGGTTTGAAGGACTGTCGAAAGGCAGTTCATTTCCTAGCGAGGAGATAAGAATGGTTCGGAACAAAAGAGTTGGTGCTAAAGCTTCTGTGCTTGCCGCAGCAGCTGCATTGTTGCTTTCTGCATGTGGTGGACTAGGTGCTGGCGGCGCAAAGTGTGACTACACAATTGCAATGCATGCTTGGGTTGGTTACACAGCTTCAGCGCAAGTAGTGACTGAAGTAGCTAAGGCTAATGGCATCGAAGTTTGTCAAACAACACTTGCTGAAGCAGGCGTAACTTACGATGCAATGGAAAGTGGATCTGTTGACGTAGTAATCGAAGACTGGGGCGGCGGCCGCTGGCAAGAATGGGCAGACCGTGGCGCACTTGTTGAAGTTGGCGACAACGGAAACGTAGGTCTAATCGGTATGTACGTTCCACAGTGGATGGCTGATGAATACCCAGACATCACAGATTCAGCAAACCTAAACAAGTACGCAGATCTTTTCGTCACTGACGAATCAAAGGGCAAGGGTGCTTGGTATGAAGGTCCTCCGGGATACACAACAATCGGCGAAAAGATGATCTCTGCCAACAACCTGAACTACTCAGTTATTTCAACTGGTTCAGAGCAGGCATTGATTGATGTATTCACCAAGGCAGCTGCAGATAAGACTCCAGCACTGGGTTACTTCTACGAACCACAGAACTTCCTTGCGAAGGTCGAACTGGCTCGTATCAAGTTCCCAACTAATGACTGGACAGATGCAGAAGCAGCCTCAGGTCTAACCGACTATCCAGAGTCACCTCTGATGAAGTTGGCAACACCTAAGGTTATGGATGCTAATGACGCTTTCACCAAGATCATTAAGAACTTCTCTTGGACAAATGCTGATCAGAATGCAGTAGCTGCTGACATCGAATCCGGAACTGATCCTGCAGTTGCAGCTCAGAAATGGATCGATGCAAACGCAGACACAGTAGCTGGCTGGCTTAAGTAAGCCTGGCTAATAAGTCACCTAAAACTGGTGGGTCCAAGAAATTGGGCCCACCAGTTTTTTAATTCCGCTTGACCATAAACAACATAGGGAGGACGATTGTCTTGTTGCGCACAACGCACTGTGTTGCATAGTTCGCAACAGTTAATTTTTAGCGAATGAGGGTTCTCGTGAAAAAAATTGTGATCATCGGTGGCGGAATAGTTGGCTGTTCACTTGCTGACGAACTTACCGAGCGTGGTTGGAATGACGTAACCGTTCTTGAGCAAGGACCAATGCCGGCACCTGGTGGATCTACTTCACACGCACCAGGTCTGGTGCAAAAAGTAACCGGCAATAAAACTCTTGCAGCTATGGCAGACCAAACGATTAACAAACTTTTAACAATCGAACATGAAGAAGGTCCTGGCTTTTATCAAGTTGGTTCACTTGAAGTTGCAACTACCCCAGAGCGCCTTAAAGAATTACACCGACGCACAGCTTGGCTGCATGCTTACGGTTACGAAGCTGAAGTAATCTCACCAGAACGAGCCGGTGAACTTCATCCAGTGCTCGATCCAAAATCAATTCTTGGCGCGATCTACTGCCCTACTGACGGCATCGCCAAGGCAGTTCGCTCAGTTCAAGCGCTACAGCGTCTTGCCGAATCTCGTGGTGCAGTTTTCAAAGATCGCACAGAAGTTATTTCGATTGAGCAAGAAGCTGGTCAAGTAACTGGAGTAATGACAGATCAAGGTTTCTTCCCCGCGGAAATCGTAATCTCGTGCGCTGGTATCTGGGGTCCAAAAGTTGGTCGAATGTTTGGCATGGCAAAAGCATTCCAGCCACTTGCGCATCAACTTGCTTGGACTGAAGACATTCCATCCTTAGCTGATCAAACTGAAGAGATCACAATTCCGATCATGCGTCACCAAGGCGAGGATCTTTACTTCCGCCAACGTTTCAATGGCATGGGAATTGGTTCGTACTTGCACCGTCCACTCATGGTTGAATCTGAAGAAATCTTGCCGTTCGACAAGGCAGAAATCATGCCAAGCCAGATGCCGTTTACCGCACCGGAATGGGAACCAGTTCAAGGCCTAGCTGGACAAATTTTGCCAGAACTAAAAGAAGCCAAGATCGTCGATGGCATGAACGGAATGTTCTCGTTCACTGTGGACACTTTCCCACTTATGGGTGAATGGAACGGTCTAAAGGGATTCTGGGTTGCCGAGGCGGTTTGGGTAACGCAGGCAGTGGGCGTTGCTCGCGCTACTGCCGAATGGATCATTGATGGCCATCCAAAGCTTGCAGTTCATGAATGCGATGTAAATCGTTTTGAGCAACATCAGCTTGGCCCAAACCATATTTCGATGCGAGGTGCCCAGAACTACATTGAGGTTTACGACATCATTCATCCATTGCAGCCAATGGAAAAGCCTCGCCCACTTCGCACCACAGGTTTCTACCATCGTCAACAAGAACTTGGCGCATACTTCCTAGAAGCTTCAGGCTTTGAACGCCCACAGTGGTACGAAGCAAACAAAGATCTTGTTACGAAGTACCCAACCCCAGCACGTGATGAATGGTCGGCTCGTTACTGGTCACCGATCATTGGTGCTGAGGCTCAATATGTTCGCGAAAATCTTGGCCTGTTCGACATCACGGCACTTAAGCGAATTGAAGTTACTGGCAAGGGCTCCATGGAATTTTTGATGGAACAAACCACAGGAAAACTTGATAAAGCGCCAGGCTCGGTTACTTACTGTCTGATGTTGACTAAGGACGCTGGAATTCTTTCTGACGTAACCGTTACTCGCCTATCCGAAACACATTTCATGATTGGCGCAAACAGCGCAATCGATGTGGCTCGCCTAAAGTCAGCAGCCCCAGACACAGTTCACATCAAGGATGTAACTTCCGGAACTGTTGGTCTTGGTTTGTTCGGGCCGCACGCCCGTAAGGTTGTCGAGAAGTTAACTAATGTTGATGTTTCTAACGGAGCCTTTGGTTACTTCAAGGCAAAGTCTCTTTACCTAGACCAGGTTCCAGCAACACTGTGGCGTTTGTCCTATGTAGGTGAACTTGGCTACGAAATCTACACCGATGCAGACATGGCCCTGAAGCTTTGGGACACGTTGATGGAAGCCGGAAAAGAATTCGGAATCATTCCAGCCGGTCGTGGTGCATTTAACTCAATGCGTCTTGAAAAGGGCTACCGCTCATACGGAACAGATATGACAAGCGAGCACAATCCACATGAAGCTGGCCTGGCATTCTCCGTTCGTAAGGGCGGCGGCTACATTGGCGCGGATGCGTTTGAGGCATTAGACCCAGCCGCAATCAAAAAGAAGTTGGTTTGTCTTGTATTTGATAACCCAGAACATGTCGTGATGGGCAAGGAACCTGTGTTTGTGAATGGAGTTCCGGTCGGATACACAACCAGTTCATACTTTGGACATTCAATTGGCAAGCAGATTGCTTACGCTTGGTTGCCAATTGATCACACCACTCTTGGTACCCAAGTAACCGTTAAGTACTTCGACTTGATGTATTCAGCTGTAGTCAGCGATGACCCACAGTTCGATCCATCTATGTCCAGACTGCGCTCCTAATCCAGCAAAGATAAGGTTTCACTTATGGCGAATATGACTCGTAGACGTACCGTAGAACTTCCTGATCATCCAGATTTTCTATGGGTAGCTGACCAAAAACCTAAGAAGTCCTACGACGTAATCATCATTGGCGCAGGCGGTCATGGTCTGGCTACTGCCTACTACTTAGCCAAGAATCACGGCATTACCAATGTGGCTGTCATTGAAAAAGGCTGGCTAGCTGGCGGAAACATGGGTCGTAATACGACCATCATTCGCTCAAACTATCTATGGGATGAGTCTGCTGGCATTTATGATCACTCACTGAAGCTTTGGGAAAACCTTGAAGAAGAAGTCGGCTATGAAATGTTCTTTAGCCAGCGCGGAGTTATGACACTTGCGCACAGCGTAAGCGATGTTCGTTCCAAGCAGCGCAACTTCTACGCTAACCATGTAAATGCAGTCGATAGCGTTTGGTTAACTCCGGAAGAAGTTAAAGAGATTGCTCCGATCGTAAACATCAGCGAAGACATCCGTTATCCAGTTATGGGCGCTACATTCCAACCTCGTGGTGGCATTGCAAAGCATGACTGGGTTGCTTGGGGTTATGCCAAGGCTGCTGCCGACATGGGTGTTGACATTATTCAGAACTGTGAAGTCACTGGCTTCAACATTGTTAATGGCAAAGTCCAAGGTGTTAAGACAACTCAAGGTGACATTGCTGCTAACAAGGTTGGCATGGTTGCTGCTGGTCACACTTCAGTTCTAGCCAACATGGCTGGTTTCGATGTACCGCTGCAGAGTCGTCCACTACAGGCACTTGTTTCACCACTACTTGAGCAGGTACTGGACACCGTAATCATGTCTGGTGCAGTTCACGTCTATGTGAGCCAAGCACATAAGGGCGAATTAGTTATGGGCGCAGGCACTGACTCATACAATTCATACGCACAACGTGGCGGCTTCCATGTGATTGAGCATCAGCTTGCGGCAGCTTGTGAGTTGTTCCCAATCTTTGAACGCGCGCACTTGCTCCGTACTTGGGGTGGCATTGTGGACATCGCTCCTGATGCATCCCCGATCATCGGACTAACTCCAGTTGAGAATCTATTCATAAATTCAGGTTGGGGTACTGGTGGATTCAAGGCCACACCAGGATCTGGTTGGGTTATGGCGGCGACAATTGCAAACGGTGAACCGGATGCACTTGCTAAGCCGTATGCCCTGGATCGCTTTATCTCCGGCCACTTAATCGACGAGCACGGCGCTGCCGGCGTGGCCCACTAAGGAATAACTATGTTGCATAT
>JBIIAS010000126.1:0-3719 GCA_044239795.1 Candidatus Nanopelagicales bacterium
AAGGATATCTGGTGGTGGCCAGTAACCACGAAGTCCAACTTGAATGAAGCGATCGCCACGAACTGCACCGCTGTCAATCAATAGTCGCATTGGTTGGCCATGACCCACAAGCGAACCAAAGGCAATGTCGCCAGTGTCAGCATGCGCATCGAAATGGATTACGCCAACTCTTCCCCACATGTCTGCGCCACGAGCAACACCAGTTACGTTTGGCCAAGTAACAGTGTGGTCGCCACCAAGTACTAGAGGAATCGCGCCTGAGGCAGCAATCGTTTCAATAACTTTTTCTAAGTTTTCACAAGACTTAACAGCATCGCCAGAATACATTTCCACGTCGCCCATGTCATAGACGCGAAGATCTTTTAGGCCATTAACACGAAGCGCCATACTTTCGCGGGAACCGTTATGTTCTTCGTTGCAAACTTCGCGCATAGCCTTTGGACCAAAGCGGGCGCCGGATCGGTAACTGGTGCCACCATCAAATGGCGCTCCCACAATTACTACGTCAGCATCAGCATATGAAGCTGGGACTTCGATGTCGCATTCATCGACACCTAAGAAAGTGATATTCGGGCCATACATAGATCCGTAACGAGTCATAGCTCTAGTTTAACTGCACTGAAAGATGGATTTGGAGCGATCCTTACTTGATTCGGCCCTTGATAAATGTTGCAATTGCCAGCACGCCTCCCGTTAAGAACAACAGCCATGCAATTGGGATTAGAAAGAATGGCTCAACAAGGATTCCGTCTTCATTAACTGACGATCCAATGACTTCAAAGGCCACAACACAGGCGAGTCCAGAAAGAATTAGGGCGATAGCAGCGCGTTTCATATTTATGACTCTACGCCTCAACCCTGCTTGACCCAGCCAACATTGCTGCAATCCCTGTCGATTAGCCTTATGTAATGAGCGAAACCCAAGAGACTGACCGCATCGTCTGGATTGATTGCGAGATGACCGGATTAGATTTCAAGAACGATCTTTTGGTTGAAATTGCTTGCGTGATTACTAACGCCCAGCTCGAAGTAGTGACTGAGGGGTTAAACATTGTTATTCACGCCCCGGCTGAGCGCCTGGAAACTATGGACCCATTCGTGGTCAACATGCATACCGAATCTGGATTGCTTCCTGAGATTCCAAACGGTGTATCCCTTGAAGCAGCCGAAGAACAGCTCTTCGAATACATTTCCTCTCACATCCCAGAAGCCAATAAGGCTCCCCTAGCTGGCTCGAGCGTTCACGTAGATCGGATCTTCTTGCAGCGCGATATGCCAAGAGTTGATTCCTATTTGCATTACCGAATTATTGATGTTTCCAGCATTAAGGAACTTGTGCGTCGCTGGTATCCAAGGGCTTACTTTGCCAGCCCTACTAAGACTGGAAATCATCGCGCGCTTGGTGACATTTTGGATTCGATTAACGAATTGAAATACTACCGAGAAGCGGTTTTTGTAGAGCTTCCTGGCCCTGATACTTCCAAGGCCAAAGAGATCGCTGCCAAGCACTCACCAAATTAGCCCATCTGAACTTCCCAGAATAGAATGGGAAACGTTCGCTACAGTGAAATCTGTTGCAACATGGTGGGTGTAGCTCAGCTGGTAGAGCACCTGGTTGTGGTCCAGGACGTCGCGGGTTCAAGTCCCGTCACTCACCCCAAGTTGTTTAGGGCGCAGGCGAATACTTAGTCGCTGAATCGTCTCTTGTAAAGCCATACAAAGTTAATCCGAATTCACGCGCAGTCTCAACGGCGAGTGAAGTTGGCGCCGAAACCGCAACGACAGCAGAGATACGGGCTGCAATTGCTTTTTGAATAATCTCAAATCCTCCGCGACCAGAGATTGCCAACGAATAGCCATCCAGTGGCAATAGGTCATTCATTAGCGCATAGCCAATGACTTTATCTACTGCGTTGTGTCGGCCCACATCTTCACGAACTACTACTAACTTTCCTTGCGGATCAAATAATCCAGCCGCATGAAGTCCGCCAGTCTTATCAAAGAGCTTTTGCTTAGGTCGCATCAAATTAGGTAGTTGCAATAATTCAGATTCACTAATCCCAGGCAATGAAACATTGCCACAGCCACGTTCCCGCAAGTCATCGATGTGAGTCGATCCGCAAACGCCACAAGCACTGGAAATCGTAAATCTGCGTTCGAGAGTGCGCGTGACAGCGGGCGCATCTGGAACTACTCGCGCAACGATCACATTTTCTTGTTCGCGCGGTGTGAGGTCTTTGTCCTTGCAAGTTGTAATGCCGATCAGGTCTTCGCGAGTTCGCAACAAACCTTCAGTCCAAAGAAACCCGGCACCCAATTCAATATCGGCACCAGGTGTACGCATGGTGATTGCTAACTGCTGTAATCCAGCACCACCGTCGATTCGAATTTCAAGTGGCTCTTCGCCAACCACATGATCGCTAACCGTGGTGTTTGATTTAGTTTTTAATACTTGAATCCGTTGGGATGGATTCATTGGTTCTTGGCTAGTCAACGACTTGCCATTCCGCTACAGAGCTAGATACAGACTCGATAAGCTTGCGGACTTCTTCCGGATTCAAGGACTCCTTGCCAGCAGCATATCCAAGTAAGAAAGTAGTTAAAGGCGCTGACTTACGTTCAACTCCATGAGCTACTTCGCGCGTTAGATCAAGAAGTTCAGAAGTTAGCACTTCATGGGAATCAACATTTAGCAATGAGGCAACCCGAGTCATCCACATTTGGGTTATTTGATCCATTGATTCACTTCCATTAATTGCCTTGGCAACATCTTGCCATGTATCAAAATCAACAACTTGGTCCGGATTCACATTTACGCCAACCATTTGGAGGTTCGACAAAAGCCTTAGTGGTGACTGGTTTACGCCCTGAGTTGAAACTAGCAATTCCCGCAACAAATCAGCGCGAACACAGGCGCAAAGTGGCTGTCCACTGCCATCACTTCTTATCGCCCAAGCCCCATCGTTTCCCGATGCAGCCTCAATTAGCTTGCCAACAGTATCGGAAGAAAGAGTTTGATCGGCCGCTGAGACAAAAACATACTCGCTAGAAACTTTGGACAGTCCTGACCAAATACCTGCGGCAGGTCCCCCACCTGGATTCAAATCCGGGACCCAAGTTACCGAATCGTTTGCAACGGTTTCGATTTCGCGCGGGTAACCCACTATAAAAACTTTTCCGGGACAGGAATCGATGATGTCCTCTAGTAACGAATTGCCATTTAGTCCAAGTGGCAACATGGCCTTGTCTGCGCCACCCATACGGGTTGCGCTGCCGCCAGCGACAATTATCGAATCAGGAATCGATGCCGTATTCGCGCTCATAGTTATAAAGCATGACACGGGTTCGGTAGATTGTGACTATGTCAGCGGAGATTAATCACAATGTGGAATGGGACTTAGCGGTATCGCTTAGCTTCGAATCCGTTGTGCCAAAGCCTGCCTTCAAACTTCCAATTGCTGAAGCATTGGGACGAGTCCTGGCTCAGGACTTAACGGCTGACATTGACCTGCCACCAGCGCACACTGCCATGATGGATGGCTACGCAGTCTTTGGGCAAGGACCATGGAAAATCGTGGGCGAACTTCATGCTGGTAGTTTTCTGCCATATCTAGAAACTGGCTGTGCCCTCAAGGTAAGTACTGGTGCTCACCTACCTCCACATTGCTCATTCGTAATCCCGAAAGAAATGGCCACGCTATTTGAAGGAGATGTGGCAA
>JBIIAS010000127.1:0-3690 GCA_044239795.1 Candidatus Nanopelagicales bacterium
GGCTTACCCCGAACAAGGTGTAAATGCTGCGGATGCATTTACGATTGCTCAAGTAGCTATCGGATTACTTCGCCAACAACTCCCAAGCACCGTCCGAGTTCATGGCGTAATGACTCGTGGTGGCGAAGCACCTAATGCAATTCCTGAAGTTACTGAAGGTCGCTGGTACATCCGCGCAACCTCTACAAAACTTATGGAAGAAACTTTCGCCCGAGTTGAAAAGTGCTTTGAAGCGGGTGCTCTGGCAACTGGCTGTGTTCTTGAGATTCATGATGAAAGTGAGCCATATTCTGAGTTCACAAATCATCCACAGTTAAACGAGATCTACAAAACAAATGCGCAGGCAATTGGACGGGTGTTTGATGACAACGACCCACGAATCAAGATGAATCGCGCCAGTACAGATCTTGGAAATATCTCCAAAGTAATTGCCAGTATTCATCCATATATCGGCGTCAATAGTGGCTCAGCCGTGAACCACCAAAAGGAATTCGCTGCGGCCTGCATAACCGCTGATGCAGACCAAGCTGTCCTTGATGCCTCTAAAGCAATGGCTATGACTTTGGTAGACATTGCTTCAGACCCGGCGCTTCGCGAGTATGTTAAAGGGTATTCAAGACCATAAATTTACGGAAAAGAACTACTTGGGGTGCGAAATGAAAACTCGGGATGAGTGGGAGAAGGCAGCAGCTAGCCTTTCCGTTGATGGGCGCGCAGTTATCAATGGCGCTCGAGTTACTACTGAGAAAACTTCAGAGGATATCAGTCCGGTAACCGCAAAGTCCCTCGCCAATGTTTCTGAGTGTGGGCAACGTGAAGTGGACCAAGCAGTTGCGAGTTCTCGTGCAGCTTTTGAAAATGGTTGGTCTCGGATGTCGCCAGGTGCGCGCAAAGGGGCACTTCACAAACTTTCCGAATTGATTCTTGCCAATGCCGACGAACTGGCCCTTCTTGATGTCTTAGATATGGGAAAACCAATTTCTGATGCAACCACGATTGACATTCCAGGGTCTGCAGCAATTCTGAATTTTTATGCTGAAGCGATCGACAAAGTTAGTGGCGAAATTCCAGTTACTGATCCAGGCAACGTTGCACTGGTTAGGCGCGTTCCACTTGGCGTTGTTGGCGCCGTTGTTCCTTGGAACTATCCATTAGAAATGGCAATTTGGAAACTTGGCCCTGCACTTGCAGCAGGTAACGCTGTTGTACTTAAGCCGGCAGAGCAATCGCCACTGTCTTCGCTTCGCTTAGCTGAATTAGCACTTGAAGCAGGATTGCCAGAAGGAACGCTAAATGTCGTGACTGGACAAGGTGAAACAACTGGCGCTGCGGTCGGACTACATCCAGACATTGATGTACTGACTTTTACCGGATCAACGCAAGTTGGAAAGTACTTCATGAAGTACTCTGGCGAATCCAACATGAAGCAGGTTTGGCTTGAGTGTGGCGGCAAGAGTCCGAACTTAGTTTTTGCTGACACTGCAAATCTTGAAGAAGCGGCTGAGTTTGCAGCGCGAGCGATTTTCTTTAATCAAGGTGAGGTTTGTTCAGCAAATTCTCGATTGCTTGTCGAAAAGAGTATTGCCGAGCAGTTCACTGAGCTAGTGATTAATCAGGCAAAGAAGATAACGCTTGGAAATCCACTTGATCCCGCAACAACAATGGGGCCTCTGGTTGATCGCAATCAGACTGGACGAGTAGCGGACTTTATCTCTAGCGGATCGAATTCCGCCAAACTTGCTCACGGCGGCTCGCGACTATCTATCGATGGATCTGATTGCTACATCGAGCCAACTGTGTTCACAGATGTTCCGCTGCAAAGCTCCATCGCAACTGATGAGATCTTTGGGCCAGTCCTATCAATTCTTTCGTTTGAAACAGAAGCCGAAGCGATTTCTATTGCAAATAGCAGCATCTATGGATTAGCGGCATCAGTTTGGACAGCAAACTTGGGCCGCGCCCATCGAGTCTCGGATGCACTGCACGCGGGAACTGTTTCAGTTAACACCGTAGATGCGCTTGGAATGAACATTCCATTTGGCGGATTTAAGCAATCCGGCTTTGGCCGAGATCTTTCGCTTCATGCTCTAGACAAATACACCGGGTTGAAAACAACCTGGATTCGATACGAATAGAACTTAGAACAAAACTAGGAGAAGAAATGGCAACCACCAATAAGTCGACTCAGGAATTAGCTGACATCGATCGCGCTCATATCATTCACCCGTACTTACCAAAGTCGACTACAGAGAGAGTGATCATGGCCCGAGGCCAAGATTGTGCACTCTGGGACACCGATGGCAAGGAATACCTTGATGCAACCGGTGGTTTGTGGTTGGCACAGATTGGTCACGGTCGCGATGAAGTTGCCGCTGTTGCTGCTGAACAAATCTCGACTCTGGAGTACTTCACTAGTTTCTGGGAATTCAGTAATGAACCAGCCATTAAATTGGCGGCCAAGTTAGTTGAAATTTCGCCAGAAAATATTAACCACGTGTACTTCACCAGCGGTGGTTCCGAAGGTAATGAAGCGGCAATAAAGATGGCGCGCTACTACCATCACCGAAAAGGTGAGACTGGGCGCGATTGGATCTTGGCTCGTGAACGGGCTTATCACGGCATCGCTTACGGTGGTGGCTCACTTTCTGGTTTTGATGTTTACCATGATGGCTTTGGACCAACCATGCCTCATGTGCAGCACTTAACTACCCCGTGGCCTTACCGCCAAGAACTTTATAACGGTCAAGATCCAACTGACTTCTTGATTAATGAACTTGAAGAAACCATTGCTCGAATTGGCGCTGACAAAATCGCAGCCATGGTTGGCGAACCAATCATGGGTGTTGGTGGCATGTTGGTTCCACCTGATGATTACTGGCCAAGAGTTCAAGAAGTACTGCGCAAGCATGGCATCTTGTTGATCTTTGATGAAGTAGTTACGGCTTACGGTCGCGTTGGTGAGTGGTTTGCCGCTCAGCACTTTAATGTTCAACCCGACATCATAATTACTGCAAAAGGAATTACTTCTGGTTACATCCCATTAGGTGCGGTTCTAACGACTGACGCTGTTGCTGCTGAACTCGAGAAGGACTTTGGATTTCCGATGGGCTTTACCTATAACGGTCATCCAACTGCAGCTGCAGTTGCTCTCAAGAATCTTGAAATCATCGAAGAAGAAGGATTGCTTGAAAAGGCAAAGAAGATGGGGCAGTACCTGCATGAAGGTTTGCGCACTCTCCTAGATCTGCCGATTGTTGGTGAAGTTCGCTTTGTTGGCATGATGCATGCGGTTGAACTTGTCACCGACAAGGAAAGCCGCACACCGCTTCCAATGTTGCAGCCTATGTTGCCCGATGTTATTCGTCGTGAAGAAGGCGTGATCGTTCGTGACTGCGCGCATAACTTAGTACTTTCGCCACCATTGATCATGACTGAAGAAGAAGCGGATCGAATGGTGGCAGCAATGCGTAAGGTGCTTGAGCGAACTACACCAGATGGCGTGATTCATTAAGGAATACAACTAGACTTTCAAAACATGCTTCGAAAGCTAGCAATAGTTGTAATTGGGTCATTTGTCGTCACACTTGTGCTCTCTCCAATGCCAGCAAGCTCCAGAGAAACTCCAATTGTTGATTATTGTGCCGACAAAACTGTGGGGAAGATTAGAACTATAAGCAAGGGCTCATGCAG
>JBIIAS010000128.1:0-3683 GCA_044239795.1 Candidatus Nanopelagicales bacterium
AATAGAAAAAAATAGCTTCAGTTAATTACTTTTCGCCCCAACGCGGACTTGTGCTCTTGGGTGGATACAAAGTTTCCCGAATCAAAATGATTCCGGGTTGCTTTAGATCTAACGCGTCGCCTAAATCTTCGATCGTGGTTTCAGTGAATGACAGTCCAAAGGATTGCGCCAGGATTGCCCAATCTGGAGAAACCAAATCCACTCCGCGCTCTGGATGACCCATAACTTGCTGGTCATAACGGAGCATTCCGTAGCCACCGTCATCAACGATTAACAACGTGTAAGGCAAGTTTTCCTGCACGATAGTTGCCAGCTCACCAAGTGCGAAAGCCACACCACCATCACCGCAAACAGCCAGGGTGCGACTGCCGTTAGCGGCTGGGCCGATCGCTGCTGGCAATCCGAACCCTAAAGTTCCCCAACCAACTGGATAAACGATTCGCCGTGGCCGTGGTTGTTCTGCGTAAACACCAGTCCAGTAACCGCAAACTGACATGTCGCAAACAATCGTGCCATCGGCTGGCCAATGCTTTTCGATTGCTTCAACAAGTGCGATGCCACGCTTTGATTTTTCGCCAACTCGCAAACGATCTCGCACTGTCTTGTTAACGGAGGAAACTTCAACCCATGAATCAAGAGCAGAAGTTCCAGCAACCAACGCGGATGCAACACCGTTGATGTTGTTGTTCAGTACAACGGCAGTTGGATCAACATTGCGCATAGTTTTTGTTGGTTCAACGTCAACCAACACAATTGTCTTTGGCCAAGCAATCGCCCAGTTCTTGGTATTCATGCCATCTAGTTGACTACCGAACACAACGAGTGCATCCGCTGCCGCTAGTACTGCTTCAGCTTCTGGTTCATGAATTGGTGTAACCAAAGTCAGTGCTGAATCAGCAGCGATTCCGCGACCAGCAAATGAAGTTAGGATCGGCGCATTCCAATGTGATGCAAGCACGGAGATTGAATCAGAAGAATCAACTGCGCCGCCGCCGGCCCAAATCACAATCTTGCTGGCGCCATCGAGCGCTGCTTTTGCTGCCGCAATATCAATTTCGATAATTTCTTGACCGATTTCAAGTTTTGGTTTTGTGCCCGTGAATTGCTGACCTAATACATCTGCAGGAATTCCTAGGTAACCTGCGCCAACAGGTGCGCGAAGTAAGTCACGAATCATTTCGGCTGCAACATCAACGGCTGTTACACCATCGGTAACGCTTACCGCCATGGAAACGCCAGCAAGTTTCTTAGCCAGGGGAGCGAACATAGCCGCTTGGTCATCCATTTCGTGGAGTAAGCCACGAGCTCCATCTTTGGAACGTTTTCCAATCGGCGCTTCGGAAGAAATTACAAACACTGGCGAACCACTTATGGCCGCTTCACCAAAGGCACCAAGGGTATTTGCAGCTCCAGGACCAGTTGTGGTCAACGCCACACCTAAGGATCCGGTGGTCCGGGCTACACCATCAGCGGCGTATGCAGTGGTCTGTTCATGACGAACACCAACAATGGCAGGGCGATTTGGACCTAGTGCGTCCCAGAACGCCAGGTTGTGAACCCCAGGGATTCCAAAAGTCGTTTTTACACCGGCTTCCCAGAGTAAATCCAGGATTACCCCGGCTACAGTTTGGTGGTTCGAACTGGCATTGTTAGACATGTAAATTACTTTATCGTCAATGAAAGAGGCCCCGGGTGTCCACCTTCAAATCTCTAAATCCAACCAACTTGAGCGACGTAGTCGTCGAGACCAAACTTGCTACTCCAGATGAGATTGCAGATGCAGCTCGTCGTGCCAAGGCAGCCCAGAAGGCATGGGCAAAAATGCCAGCGCCAGCTCGTGGCCGAGTAATCGCAAACGCTGGTCGGTTGTTCGAGAACAATAAGGAATCCCTTTCCAAGCTGGTAACCCGCGAAATGGGCAAGGTTTACCGCGAAGCTCTTGGCGATGTCCAAGAAGTAATTGATACCTGTGACTTCTTCCTTGGTGAAGGTCGCCGTCTGTACGGTCAAACCGTCCCAAGTGAAATGCCAAACAAGAACTTATTCACTTTCCGTATGCCAGTTGGCACTGCGTTGATCATCACTGCTGGAAACTTCCCAGCAGCCGTGCCATCTTGGTACATCATCCCGGCTTTGCTAACTGGTAACTCAGTTGTTTGGAAGCCTTCGGAATACACGCCAGCCGTTGCGGAAGCAATGACTGCAATCTTCCATGCTGCAGGTGTTCCAAAAGATGTTTTGATCACTGTTGTCGCAGAAGGTAAAGAAACTTTCGAAGGCATGGTTAAGGGTCTAGATGAAGGAACCATCAACAAGGTTGGCTTTACTGGTTCAACTGAAGTTGGCCGCTTAATTGGTGCCAAGGTTGGTGAATACATTCAGAGCGCTTGCCTTGAACTTGGTGGCAAGAACCCAATGATCATCATGCCGGATGCAGACCTTGAGCTAGCTCTAGATGGCGCATTGTTCGCAGGCTTTGGTACTGCAGGTCAGCGCTGTACTTCACTTGGAACTTTGTGGATCCACGATTCGGTTTACGACAAGTTCCTGAAGATGTATGCAGACAAGGTTGCTATCTCTAAGGTTGGCGACCCAATGGAAGATGTACTGTTTGGTCCAATGATTAGCGAAAAGTATCTTGCAACTCACGAAGAAAACTTGAAGTTAATTCAACCTCATCACACCGTGCTTGGTTCAACTGGAATTGGCCGAATCACAAAAGACAATCCACGCGAAGGTTTCGTTGGTGATCCAGAAGCTGGTGTATTCGTCCACCCAACAATTGTTGCTGGCATCAAGAAAGAAGATGCGCTTTACAACACTGAAACCTTTGGTCCACTTGTAACTGTTGGTCGCTTCTCAACTATTGAAGAAGCAATCGAACTTGGCAATGATCACGGCTTCGGTTTATCCGCTGCGATCTACACCAGCGATCCAAAGACGGTTTGGACATTCCGTGAGGGAATTTCAGCCGGCATGCTTTCAATTAACAACTCAACTTCCGGTGCCGAAGCTCACCTTCCATTTGGTGGAAACGGCAAGAGCGGAAACGGCTCACGTCAGTCCGGTATCTGGGTGCTTGATGTGTTCACTCGTTGGCAGTCACTTAACTGGGATTGGTCTGGCAAGCTTCAGAAGGCTCAAATGGACAACGAAGAAGTGCCTCACAATCCTGACTTCAAGATCTAAGGAATCCATTTATGGCTAACCTTCCAGAAGAAGTAGATGTAGTTGTAGTCGGCGGAGGCGTCATGGGCGCCTCCGCTGCCTTCCACTTGGCAGAGGCTGGCGTTAGCGTGCTTCTCGTTGAGAAAAACGATCTAGCTAGCGGCTCAACTTCAAAAGCAGCTGGTGGAGTTCGAGCTAACTTCTCTGATGAGTTGAACATTGCAATGGGCGCTCGCTCCCTTGATCTGTTAGCCGATTTTCCAAACCGCCCTGGTCAAGAAATTGATCTGCATCGTCCGGGCTACATGTTTGCGCTTTCAACCCCAGAGGACGTTGCACTGTTTGAGAAATCAACTGCGCTACATATTGCAGCTGGTGTGGAATCTCGAATGCTAACTCCGGAAGAAGCTAAAGAGTTAAGTCCGATTCTTGAAATCGATGGAATTCTGGCGGCTTCATTTACTCCAAACGATGGCTACTGCACACCAGAATCAGTTGTCCTTGGATATGCATCA
>JBIIAS010000129.1:0-3677 GCA_044239795.1 Candidatus Nanopelagicales bacterium
TATCGAAGTGACTGGGAATGGTTTGATTCCGAACTTTCCGTTGCGCAAACCAGATTAGCTACTTGGCGCGAAGCATTCGGCAAATCATTAGGTGCTAAGTGCCCGATAGCTGAAGTAGTCAACGTCATGAGCAATGACTTAGATACGCCAGAGGCGCTTAAAGTCATCGATGCTTGGGCTACTGAAACACTCACTGGTGCTGCCGTTGAGTCAACTGACGGTGTAACAAAAGCGATTGATGCAATCCTCGGAATTGTTTAGACAGTTATTTCGATATGAGTAACTTCAAAGTAATTGGTCAGATGGTCAACGCCTCTAACTCAACGCTTGTTGTGGAGTCCGAAGGTGAACGATTTATCTACAAACCTCGTTCTGGCGAGCGACCACTCTGGGATTTTCCGGATCACACACTTCACCTACGTGAGCGTGCTGCATTTGTTGCAAGTCAGATGCTGGATTGGGATGTAGTGCCGGAGACAACGATCAAAGAAGGTCCCTATGGAGTTGGGTCTTTCCAAAAGTGGATCGATGCAGAACCAACCACTGTTGATATCTTCCCTCCGAACACCGTTCCAGATGGTTGGCTCACCATTGTTACTGGAATAGATGAAGAAGGTAATCAAGTCACGCTTGCGCACGAAGATTCATTTCGACTCAAGCAAATAGCTGTTTTCGATGCATTAATAAACAATGCCGATCGCAAAGCGGGTCACTTACTTACTGATCAAGCTGGCATTACCTATGGGATCGATCATGGCGTTACGTTCAATGCCGAGGATAAGTTACGCACAGTCCTTTGGGGCTGGATCGGACAAGACATCTCAGAGGAGCAAGTTGCCGACCTCAAGAGCTTCCAGAGCAAAGTTGCAGGAAGTGAACTTGAAGCACTTTTGGATGACTCTGAAATCGACGCCCTGTATCAGCGAATTGAAGACCTAATTGCAAGGCCAGTGATGCCAAGTCCAAGTCCACATTGGCCTGCAGTCCCCTGGCCCGTTTTCTAACTCAGGTTAACCGCGCCTCAGGTAACCGTTTGCTCGAGGGCAAATATGTCCCTGTTGATCCAATGGCTCAGTGCAAAGTGGGCATGGTGGTCGACCTGCTGAAACTACTGCAAGTGCTCTGGTACAAAAAGCAGTAGCAATTGGTCCAGTCAATCTAACTCGCAGCACGTCGGGACCGTACTCAGAGTCCTCTTCAAGATCTGGAACGTCTTCAAAGTTTTCCGATGAAGCATGTGCTTCAATCACAACTTGCTGGCTATCAGTGTTCCAACCCAAAGCTAGAGTCCCAACACGAAACTCTTCCTGAATCGGATTATCTAGTGGCTCAAGGTCGGCCGGACCAAAGTATGAAACGTCCATACCTTCGGCTCTGGCTACTTGCTCTAACAACTCAGTTAAACGATCAGCCAATAAGGCCACTTGTTGCTTCTCGAGTGAAACACTAACTATTCGTTGATCGGTTCTAGCTTGCAAGAAGAAAGTTCGTTCACCTGGAACTCCAACGGTGCCTGCTACAAAGCGTTGCGGATTATCAAAGGTGTGAACTATGCGCGCCATGATTAATCCTTTCCGCTCTCGCCACCGAGAGTCGATGTCTTTACTGCATCAGAGTTAAGTTTTGTTAACCAATCACTGCCTGTGTCATTTAACTTCGAGACTGCAGAACCAGATTCAGAGTAGTGAATCACACTTACTGAGGCTGGCTCAATTAGCAGTGACTGAAACTTTCGAAGCGGCAATCCCATCGCATCGGCGCAAATTGCTTTAATGATGTCACCGTGACTAACTGCGGCCCAAACAACTTTGTCACCGTGCTCTGCAGTTAACTTGGCGTCCCATTCTCTGGCAGCCCGACAAGCACGTCCCGACATGTCATTCATTGACTCCCCATTGGGGAAAATCATTTCGTCTGGCCTTTGCTGGACAATTGGCCACAGTTCATGCACCGAAAGTTCGCTTAGCTTTGCGCCTTGCCAGTCGCCGTAGTCGCATTCCAGCAAACGATCTTCACTGGCGACATCTACCTGCTTGCCAAAAAGAATTTCGGCAGTTTCCAGTGTTCGCTCAAGTGGACTTGAAATAACTTGTGCAATCTTGACTGCTTCTAGCCTGCTGGCGAGATCCTTGGTTGCTGAGATACCAACCTCATCCAGCACTACGCCAGGAGTTCGCCCAGCTAGAACACCATTCGCATTGGCGTCAGTCCGACCATGTCTGATCAACAGCAAAGTTCCCATTCCCCAAGACTATTGGGAAACAACCACAAACTAGGTGGCAGAAAGTACGCCGGTAGCGAGCAAAACTAGCAAAAGGGTACCAAGCCCGATTCGATAAATAACAAACGGCAAGAATGTCCGAGTTTGCAGGTACTTCATTAAGCCAGCAATTACGAAGTAGCCCACCACAAAGGCAACTACCGTGGCAACAATCGTTGCCGGCCAGTTAACGAAGTCGTCTGATGCAATGTCTCCTGCAGTTAATGCAGCCGAAGCAAATACAGCCGGGATCGCAAGCAGAAATGAGTATCGCGCAGCTACATCGCGCTTGAATCCCATAGCAAGTCCAGCGGTAATTGTGGCGCCACTTCGAGAAACGCCAGGAATCAATGCCAGCGCTTGTCCAAGTCCAAAGAGAATCGCATTCTTGGTGTTGAGATCAACTTCTCTCTTGATGTGCTTTGCGTATCGATCTGCTAAGCCAAGCAGGATTCCCATAACGATTAACGATCCTGCAACGAGCCACAAGTTTCTTGCTGTTGTCTCAATAGAAGACTTGAATACAAGTCCTGCGATGCCTATTGGAATGGTGCCAATGATTACATACCAACCCATCTTGGCGTCTGGATTGGATCGCCAGTCAGCATTAGTCAGACTGGCAAACCAAGCTTTCAGGATTCGAGCGATATCGTTCCTGAAATAGATAACGACCGCTAGTTCGGTACCAACTTGGGTGACAGCCGTGAATGCTGCACCAGGATCTGGCCAGCCCAACAATCTTGAAACTATCAATGTGTGCGCGGTAGATGAGATCGGTAGAAACTCCGTGAGACCTTGCGATATTCCAAGGATGATTGCTTGGAGCCACGACAGTTGCTCGTCCACAGAATCTCCTACAACAAAATCAAAGACACACACGAGTCTTTAAAACCAATCTATAAAACAAACGCTAGCGTGAACCTATGGAACTAAGGTCTTTGGGTAACAGCGGGCTCCTGGTGTCGCAGTATTCATTGGGCACAATGACCTGGGGTCGCGATACAGATATCCATGAGGCAAGAGACCAGTTCAATCTGTACTACGAAGCTGGCGGTCGCTTTATCGACACTGCTGATGTCTATAGCGATGGCGTCTCGGAAGAGATAGTTGGTGAGTTCTGTAGAGAACGATCAGATGTTCTAATTTCATCTAAAGCCGGCAGCGTTCGTACTAATCGTCGTCGCGATGCCAGTAGAAGTCATCTACTTAACGCATTGGACGCATCATTGCGAAGACTTCGACTAACCCACCTTGACGTTTGGCACATCCATGCCTGGGATCCATACACACCTATTGACGAGACCTTGAGCGCCGCTGAGCACGCAATTGATTCTGGCAAAGTTCGTTACCTTGGAATTTCTAATTACTCAGGTTGGCAGCTAACTAGCGCAGCACTTGGTTCAAAGTATCCAGTTAT
>JBIIAS010000027.1:0-14016 GCA_044239795.1 Candidatus Nanopelagicales bacterium
CAAAGAACCACATCACAATTGCACCTTGGGGTGAAGGTGTGATTGATAAGTTTTTGCCGAAACTTAAAGATTACGAAGTAAACAAGAAAACTATTAAGGTTCCGGTTGACTGGAAAGTTGATACCAAACTTCTAGTTGATATGGCAACTGCTTCAATCAAAGCAACAAAGAAGTAGCGCTTAAGTGAATCGTGAATACTTAGCAGAATTAAGAGATCGTGATGAGATTTCGGTTTCTTTTGTGTGTTTAGGAAATATCTGTCGCTCCCCTATGGCCGCTGCAATCTTTCTCAACCGCACTAAAGATTTGAGTTCACCAGTGGCTGTGATCGAAAGTGGTGGAACATCCTCTTGGCACGTAGGTGAAGGTCCGCATCCGCAATCAAAACGAACTTGGGAACGTGCAGGCTATGACTACACGCACAAGGCAAGTCAATTCACATCTCAAGACTTAGAGCGAATCGATCTGATCCTGACTATGGATTCAGAGAACTACTCAAATGTCATTGGTCTAAGTCCGCATGAAGAGTATTCCAAAAAGGTTTTCATGATGCGGGACTTTGATTTTTCGATTGAGCCAGGAGCTTCAGTACCTGACCCCTATTCACAGGATGACGCAGCCTACGAACATGTGAAGGAACTGCTCGAATCCGCAATCGATGGATTGATCGAAACTATCTGGCAATAGGATTAGAGCCATAATTCGGCAACCCTTTGGGAGGACCAGAAAATGGCACCGGTTCAGATACGCAAACTAGTTACTTACACCGAAGAAACTCGTATCGAAGGTGGCAAGGCTGCTGCGACACCGCTTCGCATGTTTGCTGCCGCTGCTGTGTTGACTAACCCATGGGCTGGTCGTGGATTCGTAGAGGATCTAAAGCCAGAGATTCATGATCTTGCGCCACAGCTTGGCGAAATCTTGACTGCTTCAATCCTTGAAATGACTGGATCTGGTGAAGCTGTTGAAGGTTATGGCAAGGCTGCTGTAGTTGGAACTTCTGGAGAAGTTGAACATGCGTCAGCTCTGATTCACACTCTGCGGTTTGGCAATCACTACCGCACTGCAGTTGGCGCATCCAGCTACCTATCTTTTACAAATGTTCGTGGTGGACCTAACTGCCCAATTTCCATTCCACTTATGCATAAAGCAGATGAAGGAATGCGCTCACATTACTTAACAATTCAGTTCTCAATCAACGATGCTCCGGCCCCAGACGAAATTGTCGTGGCTCTTGGTGCATCAATTGGCGGCCGTCCACATCACCGCATTGGTGATCGCTACCAAGATCTCAAAGATCTAGGAAGTAATGTCAGTTAGTTTCGCACTTCCTGATTCAATAACATCTGGCAAGACTTCCAACGGCACGGCATGGAGTCGATGCGGCAACGGACCCACAATAGTTCTGCTCCACGGTGTTGGCATGAACAAGTCAGTCTGGGCTCCTGAAGTAAATCTCTTGTGTGATTCATTTGATGTCTTGATTTACGACATGTGGGGTCATGGTGAAAGTGATCTTCCAAATCGAGAATTAACTCTGAGTGATTACACGCAGCAACTAATCGATCTGTTAGTTGATCTTGAAATTGATTCTGCAATAGTTGCTGGCCATTCGATGGGTGCGCTTATCGCATTGGATTTTGCAATCAACAATCCAGATATTTGCCTGGGAGTATGTGCTCTAAATGCAGTGTTCAACCGAAGTGCTGAACAAAGTGCAGCAGTTAAGAAGCGGGCAGCAGATTTAGCTGCAGGTGGGGTTAGCGTGAACTTATCCGAAACCTTGGAACGCTGGTTCGGACAACCTGGAACGCATGACTTTCCAGAAGCCGAAGCACTGGCTCGAGATTTACTGTTGGACGTAAATCCGAAAGGCTACGAAGCTGCCTATTCGGTATTTGCCGCATCAGATAAAGCACATCTAAATTCGCTGCAAAATCTTTCGGTTCCTGCGCTTTTCTTCACAGCCGAAGGGGACCCAAACTCAACTCCAGAAATGAGCTTGGCAATGGCTGCACTGGCACCAAATGGTTCGTCAAAGGTATTAGCCGATCACCGACACATGATGACTCTGACTGCGCCTATTGAGGTTTCTGCGACCTTAGCCACATTTACTGAATCGTCCAACAAGTAGAACTGGAAACCTAGAGGATATGACCATGAAGTTTTCGCTGTTTGCCCACATCGAGCGATACGACGATTCAGTTTCACATAAGCAACTGCTCGATGAACTAACTGAGTTCACGCTGATGGCCGAAGCTGGTGGCATGGAAACAATTTGGATTGGTGAACATCACGCAATGGAATACACCGTTGCACCAAATCCATTTATCAACTTGGCTTATCTGGCCGCAAAGACAACAAAGATTCGCCTTGGAACTGGCAACGTAATCGCTCCGTTTTGGCATCCGATCCGTCTTGCTGGTGAAGCAGCGCTTTGCGATTTAACCAGCAATGGTCGACTAGATCTTGGTATTGCCCGCGGCGCTTACATGTTCGAATATGAACGCCTAATGCCTGGCCTTGATGCCATGGAAGCTGGTTTGCGAATGCGCGAACTAGTTCCGGCCGTTCAGCAACTGCTAATTGGTAATTACACCCACGATGGCGAGTACTGGAAGTTCCCAGAGACAACTGCGGTGCCAACTGCAACTCAAAAACCAATTCCAATTTGGATTGCCGCTCGAGATCCTCATACTCATGATTTTGCGGTTGCATCTGGGTGCAATGTTCAAGTCACTCCACTAGCTAATGGCGATGAAGAAGTTGCCAACTTGATGGAAAAGTTCAATACAGCTTGCGCTGCTCATCCTGAAGTGCCACGACCAAAACTGATGCTTTTAATGCACACATATGTTGCAAAGACAGAAGCTGAACTCATGAAGGGCTCAGCTGCATTACAAAAGTTTTTCCTTTACTTTGGAAAATGGTTTAAGGCCGAAGCTCCAATCAAAGACGGATTCATTGAGCCAATTACTCAGGCAGAAACTGATGCGCAACCTAATTTGGCACCTGAAGTTATGCGCAAGAATTGCTTAGTTGGCACACCCGATGAAGTTATTGCCCGCCTTAAGTCTTATGAAGAGATGGGTTACACCCAGTTCAGTATTTGGCTAGATAGCGCAATGTCCTACGAAGAAAAACGCGACAGCCTAAAGTTGTTTATCGACAAAGTTATGCCCGCTTTCTCGTAAGGGAATTCAGGCTCACTCACCAGGAGTTTTCATGGCATTGGAAAGTTTCCAGCAGTTCATCAATGGCAAGTTCGAGTCAGCGAACGAAACTTTTGAAAGCATCAATCCAGCTAATGGTGTCTCCTGGGCAACTATGCCAAAGGCAACTGAAGCCGATGTTGATCGTGCGGTTCAAGCCGCGCATACTGCTTTCACCTCTGGAATGTGGCCAACCCTGAATGCCAGTGCTCGAGGAAAACTGCTTTACAAACTTGCCGATTTAATGGCTGCTGATGCTGATGCGCTAGCTGAACTTGAAACTAAAGACACTGGAAAGATTCGCCGCGAAACCCGAGCAGTGATTTTGTACATTTCCGAGTACTACCGTTACTTCGCCGGTTTAGCCGACAAACTCCAAGGCGCGCATTTTGATGTAGATAAGCCCGACATGGAGGCTTACACCCGACGCGAACCAATCGGAGTTGTTGCAGCAATTGTTCCGTGGAATTCCCAAATGTTTTTGTCTGCAGTTAAGTTGGCGCCGGCCCTGGCTGCTGGTTGCACAATTGTATTGAAGGCATCTGAAGATGGTCCAGCTCCCCTACTGAGATTTGCAAAGTTAATTGACCAAGCTGGTTTTCCTCCAGGAGTTGTGAACATCATTACAGGAATGGGTGATTCCTGTGGCAAGTCATTAACAAGTCATCCCCTAGTGGATCGCATTGCATTTACTGGCGGCCCAAGTACTGCCAAGCAAATCGTTATGAACTCTGCCAATAATCTGGCTGCCGTCTCATTGGAGCTCGGTGGCAAGTCCCCTGTGCTGGTATTTGAAGATGCAGATCTAGAAAGTGCAGCCAATGCAATAGTTTCTGGAATCTTTGCAGCAACAGGACAAAGTTGTGTAGCAGGCTCTCGTCTTCTAGTTCACTCGAGTGTTCATGCGGAACTGATGGATATTTTGGTCGCTAAAGCAAAACGTATCAAAATTGGCGACCCGCAAAATCTGGAAACTGAAATGGGTCCACTTGCAACTAAGCGTCAACTGATTCATGTGCAGGATGTTGTGGATCGCAGTGTTGCTGCGGGTGCAAAGCTGCTAACCGGTGGCAAGATTCCGGCTGGATTTGAATCTGGTTATTACTACGAGCCAACTATCTTGGATTGCGCTGAATCAGTAGTGGCATGTGTGCAGGAAGAAATCTTTGGACCAGTGTTAAGTGTCCTGCAGTTCGATACCGACGCTCAGGCGCTGGCAATTGCAAATGACAGTGAGTACGGATTGGCATCAGGCGTATTCACAAGAGACATTGGACGCGCCCATAGGTTTGTGCGCTCACTGCGAGCTGGAATTGTTTGGGTTAATACGTATCGAATGATTTCGCCGATGGTTCCATTTGGTGGCTACGGACAAAGTGGAACTGGGCGTGAAGCCGGCGCGGAATCAATTCTGGATTACACCCGAACTAAGTCGGTTTGGATCAATACCAGCGAAGCACCGATCAGCGATCCCTTCATAATGCGCTAAGCATCATCCCTTTAACTACCAACAGTGAAGGCTTTGGTGTCCTCAAAAATTAGGCTGCCATCTTCAGCTGAAAAATCAGAAACTGTAAGCACATAGTTTCCAGGCGCGAGATCACCTAAGTCGATAGTCCAATTGGATCTATCTGGACAAGCTAACTCTGCAGTGGTGGCGCCCGAGCTAACGACATCTCCGCCCTTTGTTAACTCCCAAGCAACGTTTGCTTCAAAAGTGCAAGCAGAACCAGTGATTGAGACCGGATTCGAAACATTACTTCGATCCAGCAAGTCAATCCAAACGCTAGCTAACACGTCGAATCCTGGAGCTTGGGCAAAGGCTTGCGCAAAATCAACATGGCCAGCTAGTGACTCGCTAGGAACGCCATCTACCGTGAACTTAACAGAAGAAATTGCTGGATCATTTTCAATTAGCGTCCAGACGATTTGATCTATTGCTCGTTGTTCGGATTCCGCGCCAAAGGAAACTCGGCCAAGTGTGAGATCAACTGTCGCGACTCCATCAACAGTTACAACGCTATTAACTTTGGTTCCGTTGTTCCAAAGCGTGCGATGGTCACCATCAAATGGTGGGAGCTGGCCATCAACAAGCATTACTAGCGAATTCAATCCTTTGTCATCGCCCAAATCATTCTCAATCTTGCTTACTTGATGAACTTCGCGCACCAAGCGAAAACCTTGTGCTGTCTCGCTGACGAAGTAGAAGGAATAATCCTGCACCACATCGACTGATGGGCTCTCAGATGGACTCTCCGAAGGTACCGGCGAATTGCTTGTGGTCGGTGATGAGGATGGCGCTATTGCTGAATCACTTCCGCACCCAGAAAGCGCCAAGGTGGTAAAGATCGAGACAGCCAAAACTACTGAGCGTAGGTTACTTATGAGCCATGGGGATTTTTCTGAGTTCATAATGACTTCAGCCTAACTTGCATCAAATTTGCCATAGAACGCCTCTGAAATACACTTCAGGGTAGGCGAACCCGCGCCAACCAAGACTTGGAAACTCATGGCTGAATTAGTTTTCTTCACTGGCACTATGGACTGTGGTAAATCTACACTTGCCGCCCAAGTGAACTACACCCATGCCAGTAGGGGCCGACGTGGCATTGTGTTTACGCGAAATGATCGCGCAGGATCTGGTGTGCTATCCAGTCGTTTGGGACTAGAGGTAGCTGCGGTTGAAGTAACAGATGAAACAGATTTTTTTGCATTAGCGCTGGCCGAGAACTCCAAAGAAAACCCATTGGATTTCTTTATTTGCGATGAAGCCCAGTTTTATACCCGAGCCCAAATTGATCAACTTGCCCACGTTGTAGATGACTTAGACATTGACGTCTTTGCTTTTGGTATCGCAAGTGATTTTCGAACTGAGTTATTCCCAGGTTCGGCTCGACTGTTTGAATTGGCTGATCGGATTCAAGTTTTACAAGTTGAAGCACTTTGCTGGTGTGGCCGACGTGGAACTCACAATGCGCGAACTATTGATGGCGTAATGGTGACTGAGGGCGAGCAGGTTGCAGTTGGCGATACTGCCGGTCAATCAGGTGTTGTAAGTTACGAAGTTTTATGCCGGCGCCATCACATGGCAGCCATGCCAATTAATCACTCAGTAGATTAGTTTTTTCGGGAACGAGACAGTATCCCGATTAATCCCATTCCAGCTGATGCCACAGCAACAACCCGGTCGATTCGGAGTTCCCCATCTTTATCTAGAAAGAATGCACCCGCGGAACCTAGGCTCTTTGCGGCTAAATTAGCCGGCTTCACGTACTTCTCGAGTGAGGCAATATTTGACGTGATATTCAGACATGTGGCCTCAATTTCAGCAGCAATTACGTCCGCACTGCGCTTTTTGCCAGGGCGCTTTTTACCGTTGCGATGTGTGCCAGCCATTCCCATAGCCTATGAGTGAACGGCAAAATCACAGAATTTCCCTAATTACAGCTTAGGTGACCTAAAGTGCATATCTCTTATTTTCGGGTTATCCTTATAGCAAAGAGTTCGCAATAAGGAGTTTTCATGCATATGCCTGATGGGCTAATAAATGCCCCAGTTTCAATCGGTGCAGGTGTTCTCGTAGCCGGCGCCGTGGCCGTCAGTCTCAAGAAGACCAAGGGTTCGCTGGATAGCCAGACTGCCCCAATGGCAGGCCTAGTGGCGGTATTCATCTTTGCTGCACAGATGATTAACTTCCCAGTTGCTGCTGGAACTAGCGGTCACTTGATGGGTGGCGCTTTGGCTGCGATCTTGGTTGGTCCGTGGGTTGCCGTGCTTGTGATGACAGTTGTTGTTGGCATTCAGGCTCTAGTTTTTGCAGATGGCGGACTGTCGGCACTTGGGATCAACATTTTGAATATGGGCATTGTGACCGTGATCGTGGGAATTCTCGTTTTTGCAGGACTTATGAAGTTGCTGCCAAAAACGAAATCATCCATAGTCGCCGCTTCAGCAATTGCTGCCTTTTTGTCAGTACCGGCATCAGCAGCTGCGTGGGTGTTTGAATACGCACTTGGTGGAACTGCGACCTACGAACTTCAAACAGTTTTCATCTCTGTAGTTGGAGTACACCTATTGATTGGTATCGGAGAAGCGATCATTACTGCACTAACTATCGCGGCAATTCTGGCAACGCGTGCTGACTTGGTGGACGGTGCGCGCAAATTCTTACCTAAACAAAAACTAGTTATCAAAGATTCAGTGGTGGCTTAACATGTCAAATAAAAAACTATTAGTGGTTGGACTTCTTGTTTCCATCGTTATCGCAAGCATTCTAAGTTTTTATGCTTCTAGCCAGCCTGATGGTTTAGAAAAAGTAACTGCAGATCAAAGTCTTGATGTAAATGCGGTCGACTCAGCAAACTCTGACTCTGCTTTGGCTGACTACGGTGTGGCAGGCGTTGAGAATGAAAGAGTCTCGGCATTTCTTGGTGGCCTGATTGGGGTAGCAATCACGGGTCTTGCTGGATTTGGTTTGTATATTTGGGTTAGAAATCCTCAAGCTACCGACATTAAGTGAGAGTTTCATCCCAGCCCGTAATTCTTGAAACACACCAACTCCATGAACATGGTCATGGAGTTGGTGACCACCTTTACGTGCATCGACATTCGTTCGTGCACAATTTACCTGCACAAGTAAAGACCGTTGCCGCAATTGTCTTTATCTTTATGGTGGTATTAACTCCAGTCCGCGCGGTTGGAGCTTTTGCTATCTATCTTGGCCTGGTGTTTTTAGTTGTAAAGATCGCTGATATTCCATTTCCCTTAGTGCTCAAAAGAATGCTCATTGAGATTCCGTTTGTGATTTTTGCAGTTTTGATGCCATTTTTTGGTCCAGAGCCACGAGTTGAATTCTTGGGATTGTCTCTATCGCAAGAGGGACTATGGGCGGCATTTGGAATTTTGGCAAAGGGAACTATTGGGGTTGCTACCTCGATAACTTTGGCCGCAACAACCAGGGCGCGAGATTTATTGCAAGGCTTGGAAAAGAGCGGTGTTCCAGATCTATTAGTTCAGATTGCATCATTTATGCTTCGCTATTCAGCAGTTGTTACCGACGATCTTTCCAGAATGAAAGTCGCCCGCGAATCCCGTGGTTTTTCAGCTTCTGGAATAAAGCATTGGAAGGTTTTAGCGAACTCTGCTGGAGCACTATTTATTCGTTCGTATGAACGTGGTGAACGTGTTCACTTAGCAATGCTTTCGCGCGGTTACAACGGAACCATCATTGATCTTTATCAACCAACGGTTACAACTAGAGATTGGTGGACAGCTATGGCTCTGCCGATAATTGCTGCATCAATTATGGTTGGAGCGTGGATAACGCTTTGAACACTTCTCCCAGCCTTGATGTAGCAGGCTTGGCATATGCCTATCCAGATGGAAATCAAGCACTCTATGGCGTAAACCTGCAGATCCAACGGGGCGAGCGCGTTGCGCTTCTAGGCCCTAATGGCGCAGGTAAGACAACGCTTGTGATGCACCTAAATGGCATCCTTGCTGCTGGTCTTGGCACAGTTCATGTTGGTGGACTTGCTGTGGACACCGAGGATAAGGATGCAGTTCGCGAAATTCGCAGACGTGTTGGCATAGTTTTTCAGGATCCAGATGACCAACTATTCATGCCAACCGTTCGAGAAGATGTAGCCTTTGGGCCAATCAATATGGGTGTGACTGGAACTGAACTAGATGCTCAAGTCATGGAAGCACTTGAGCTAGTCGGTATGGCAGATTATGCCGATCGCCCACCACATCATTTGTCCTTTGGTCAACGTCGTCGAGTTGCAGTAGCAACCGTATTGGCAATGAAGCCTGAGATTCTGGTTCTCGATGAACCCAGTTCCAACCTAGATCCAGCCAGTCGTCGGGAACTTGCGGATATTCTGCGAGGCCTCGACATCACACTGCTCATGGTTACTCACGATCTGCCATACGCCCTTGAACTTTGTGCCAGGTCCGTGATTCTCTCGCAGGGAACCATAGTTGCTGATGGCAAAACCATCGATATTTTGTGTAACGAATCCTTGATGGCAGAAAATCGCCTTGAATTACCCTTTGGATTTGATCCAAAGAGCACGCTTGTGAATTAGTCCCTGAAATCTAGGGGGCCAGATCCCGATTATGAAGTTTGCGCCAATTCCTGACACAATAGATCCCACGTGCGGGAGTGGCGGAATTGGCAGACGCACCAGATTTAGGATCTGGCGCCTTCGGGTGTGGGGGTTCAAGTCCCCCCTCCCGCACCATTATCAAGTCTTAAAGATCAATACTTTGAAATAACTTCACTTATCTGAACAGCTAATTCATTTAGCGCTTTGCCTCTATGGCTAATTGCATCTTTTTCTGCCGCACTCATTTGTGCAGTTGAAATCTCAAATCCTTGTGGCACAAAGATTGGATCATAGCCAAACCCGTTTTCACCAGTTGGGGCGCTGAGCAAGTGTCCGAGCATTTCACCAATGGCAATTAACTCTTGTCCGTCTGGGAAAACAGCAACTGCAGCGCAAATAAACTTTGCTCCCCGACTTTCAGTCGGTACATCTTTAACTTGCTCTAGGACTAATTCAAGATTTGCCTGATCGACGTTTTCTGATGCACCTGACCACCTAGCTGAGAGCACGCCAGGATTACCGTCAAGTGCATCAACACAGAGTCCAGAATCATCTGCAATTGCTGCTAGGCCGGTGAACTTCGATAAAGCTCTTGCCTTCAGTAATGCATTTCCTTCAAAAGTTGATTCTGTTTCTTCAACTTCAGGGGCACCTGGAAAATCAGCGACCGTAAAGAGTTCACAATCAAGTTCGAGTTCTTCCAAAATTCGCTTGAGCTCAGTGGCTTTGTGTGAATTTCTAGTAGCTAAGACAAACTTCATGAAATTACTTTTTTGGAAGTGGACTTGCTAAAGCTGTTTTTTGCTTTGAAGTTAGTTCTACGCAGCCAATGGTTGCTAGATCCAAAAGTTCGTGCAGCAAATTGCGATCAAATGGTTCCCGCTCTGCGGTTCCCTGAACTTCAATAAATGCTCCAGAGCCTGTCATAACAATGTTCATGTCGGTATCAGCGCGCACGTCGTCGTCATAGTGAAGATCAAGACATGGCTTACCTTCAACAATGCCCACAGAAACTGCTGCGACTGAATCGCGTAATACAACGGCATCCTTGGCAACTAGACCATTGGCACGGGCCCATTCAACTGCATCAGCAACTGCAACATAAGCGCCAGTGATAGCGGCTGTTCTAGTTCCACCGTCGGCCTGCAAAACATCGCAGTCGATCATTATTGTGTTTTCACCAAGTGATGACATGTCTAGAACTGAGCGCAAACTGCGGCCAATCAGACGAGAGATTTCGTGTGTGCGGCCACCAAGTTTGCCCTTAACGCTTTCCCGGTCATTACGGGTGTGAGTTGCACGAGGCAACATTGAATACTCAGCAGTTAACCAGCCTTCGCCACTTCCCTTTTTCCAGCGCGGCACACCTTCGCTGAATGAAACGGCACATAGAACTTTGGTAGCACCAAACTCGACGAGCACACTGCCTTCAGCATGATCTAGCCATTGGCGGGTGAAGGAAACATTACGAAGTTGGTCGGCCATTCGGCCATCTGAGCGATTAGTCACGACTATGACTCTATTGCAAGGTCAGGCGCCGCCGCGGACTAGATGGAATGGTCAATCCTTGAACATCCACGTTTGTACGCAGCGGCGCCTGGCTCATTTGTGAATCTAGTGATGTAGTGCTCTCGGCTTGCCCATTATTTTGTTCAGCCAGTTCGGAATCCACCAAGCCTTGTCGCCGATGAGACTGAGTAATCCTGGCGCCAAGATTAGACGAACTATCGTCACGTCAACAATTACTGCAACTGCAAGACCAAGTCCGATCATCTTTACTTCAGTTTCATCTGTGAGCATGAAACCAAGAAAAACCGTCGCCATGATTGCGCCTGCAGTAGAGATCAAACTTGCCGTTCTACCAATTCCCGACACCACAGAGGCTCGCGCTGTTTCCCCTCGTTCCTTAGCTTCCTTTACTGCTGATAGCAGGAATACGTTGTAATCCATACTTAGTCCAAAAAGAATTGCAAACATCAACATTGGAACAAACGAAACAACCGGCTGTTGGTTCACGCCAAGAAGTTGCGCCCCTGTCTCTGTTTGAAACGCAAGAGTTACAACGCCATAGGCAGCACCAATTGAAAGCAGATTCATGAATGCACTTGCTATCGGTAGCAGTACCGACCTAAAGAAGAAGGTAAGCAAAACAAGTGACATTCCAACAACAACCAATACAAGTGTTAACAGACTGTCTTCTACCTTTTGCGCCAAATCATCAAATGTTGCAGTTTGTCCACCAACATAAGCATTCGCGCCCGAATCTCCCAAGGCAGTCGGAATCACGTTAGTCCGCAGGCTTCTGACCAGTTCGCTAGTTGCTTCATCCTGAGGAGCGGTCGAAGGAATTACTGCAATCACTGCTGTGTCTCCAACGCTGTTTAATTGCGGTGGAGCTACTACTTCTACTCCGTCGGCCTCCCTAAGCGAATCTCCAAGATCGCCAAGAACTGAATCCTTGTCACTTGCATCGGTCAGATCTACGGCGATCACAAGAGGTCCATTGAACCCTGGTCCGAATCCGTCTGATAGTCGTTCATATGCCACGCGCATTGTGTCTCCGGCCGGACGATTGCTGTCATCTGGTTGCCCGAGAGTTAGGTTGGCTGCTGGAGCAGCGAAAGCCAACAATGCAATTGTTGCGCCAATTGTTGACAGCCATGGCTTACGTGCCATTGCCGCTGCAATTCTTCCTGAGGATTTACCTTGCCCCTCGTCAGGTGCAACATTAACTTCTGCAGATTTTCTTTCTGACTTAGGAAGAACACGACGTCCAGCCATTTTCAAAAGTGCAGGAACGAGTGTCACGGCAGTAACTGCTGAAACAGCAACAACTATTGCGGCTGCAAGCCCCATTCGGCCAATTACATCAATACCTGTTACGTAAAGTCCAAGAATTGAAACAACAACAATCGCACCTGCAGTGATTACTGAACTACCAGTCGTGCTATTCGCGTTCGCCGCAGCGGTAATCAAATCGTCACCTGCTCGCAAGCGATTTCGATACCTTGCAACTAGAAACAGCGCGTAGTCAATACCTGCACCCAATCCCAGCATGATTGCAATTGTTGGCGCAACACTTGGAATGTCTACAAAGCCTGAAACAACTGCCAAAACGCTATTTCCGAGAATTAAACCAAGTAGAGCGGCTCCCATGGTTACCAAGGTTGCAAAAAAGGATTTGAATAACAGAGTTACCAGAATGATCGCAGCGAGAATTCCGATGAACTCACCAACAGGAGGCATCCGGTCTCGCCAACGGTCAACAACTGGTCCACGCATGCTTGATTCAACACCAGCTGCAGATACCTTCTCGATCGACGCTTCGAGTCGGTTCAAATGCTCAGCAGAAAGATCTGATGCCACTTTTGTGTATTGAACATTTACGAATGCCGTAGTTCCATCAGGTGAATACTGCAGCGGGGTAATTGTCTCGACATCAGTTTGAACTGAGATTTCCTTTAGCGAATTCTGTATGGCGGTGGCTCCAGGTCCCTCTTCCAAGTCCGAGACTGAATTGGAATAGAAAACCAAAGTGGCGCTATCGCCTGATGCAGATGCAAAGCTGTTAATGAGAAGGTCGGACGCTTTCTGAGAATCTGTGTTACCGAGACTGATTTCAGTTGAGTAGCCAGCCCCAACCGCTCCAGCAACCCCACCCAAAATCGCGATACTGGCAATAAACGTAAACAAAACGCTACGAGACTTCGTAGCTGCAGATTTGCCTAGTTTGTAGAGAAAGTTATTCATATATGCTCCTTTTCAATCAATTGATTGAATCAATTGATTGAAATCTTGTCAAGTCTGGCAGAATGTAGGCATGTCGAGTCAAACCCCTGAGCGCCTAAAGCTGGCTGTTGAGGAGCTTTTGCTAACTAAGGGTGAAGCCGGCACAACTCTTAGAGATATAACTGATTCCGCAAATGCCAATGTTGCAGCGGTTGCCTACCACTTCAAGTCCAAAGACGAATTAATCTCTTTAGTGTTTGGCGAAGCAATCGAAGAAGTGACAGGCCTTCAAGTTGCTCGGGTTCAGGCTTTGCAAAAGAATCACACGCTTCGAGAGTTAATTGAAGTTTGGCTTCACCCATTATTGGGACTAAATGGTCCTGATGATCGTGAAGCAAAACTTTGGCGGATCATTCAACGAGGCGCGGCGGAAAAATCACCAGGAATGGCAGCGAGTATGGCCAGTGCTTCAAATGCAGTTGAAAAAACTTTGCTTCCACTCTTTGCGTCGCATTTACCTCACCTTGAGATGGATGAATTGCTGTTTCGACACAATGTGATCATGGGCGGTCTAGCGGGATTAGCAACAAGCCCTGTTGGAATAGGAACTTCAAAAAACTCTAGTAGCAAAAAATCACGAGAATTCTTGATCTCTTGGATTATCGGAAGCTTAAAAGGGGCAGCTTCGAAAAACTAGATTCAACCGACGCCGATTTTGTTTTCCCTAATGACAAAGTGCCTTGCTAGCGATTTAGGGAATTAACTTCCAGAACTTCAGGACCTAAGAATCTTCTTGCTAGGTGCGTGAATGAATCACCAGTTGCCAAGAACTCATGGGTTGGAGGTGGCAAATTTGGATTTCGAATCAGGTCCTGTTCAACCAAAATGCGATAGACATCTTTTGCGGTTTCTTCGGCGCTTGATACCAGCGTTACCTTGTCACCAGCGATCATCGAAATCACACC
>JBIIAS010000130.1:0-3646 GCA_044239795.1 Candidatus Nanopelagicales bacterium
ATGTGTTGCGATTAAGGCATCTAGTGACTCGATCCATTCCCGAGTTTCTTCAGGATTTACATCTACGTACTGGGTAGGTAGACCGCCAGCAATCAGCGAATCCCGATCTGGTGTGGTGGTCACGTTTAGTTACCTGCCTTGTTGTGGAGCCTGTAGTGGATCGGCTATTTCACCTCCTATTGTGTCGGATGCCTTAGATAATGCGGAATTCGAGTCCTAGTTGGCGGGAAATCAATATCGGGGAATTTTGGGTTTGCAGTTGCCTTTTGGTCATTACTCGGGTGGACTATGACTGTGAGTTCACAAGAAGGCGCCCTAGCGGGGCTGGCTGGCAAGTTTGGATTAGGCGAAGGGCTTGTAGTCCAAGAGCTAGGGTTCGATGTCGACTGCGATCAAATGGTCTCGGATGCAATTGCATCTGTTGCCGAGTTGGTCGATGAAACCTATGACGATGTTGTTGACGCAGTACTGCTTTGGTGGCGTGATGACGATGGCGATTTAGTCGACGCATTAGTAGATGCACTTGGTCCGCTTGCGGACAGTGGTGTGATTTGGTTAATGACACCAAAACCTGGTCGCGCTGGTCACGTTGAACCAGAAGACATTGCAGATGCTGCTCCTACTTCCGGCTTGCAAGCCACTAGTCACATAAATGCTGCCCCTGAATGGCAAGGCACCCGTTTAGTTGCACCAAAATCTCGCCGCTAAATCTAGTTTTACAAATCCACAATCGAAAAAAGAAATGAGTAAACCATGTCGTTAGAAGTTGGCCAAGAAGCCCCAGATTTCACACTGCAAAATCAGTTTGGTGAAGACGTTAAACTTTCTGATTTCCGTGGCAAGAAGAACGTAGTTCTAGTTTTTTATCCAATGGCATTTACTGGAATTTGCACTGGCGAGCTTTGCGAAATTCGTGATCAGAGCCCAGCATTTGTGAGTGATGATGTTCAGGTTTTGGGTATTTCTTGCGATACCCCGGCATCGCTGAAAGTTTTTGCAGAGCAAGAGAACTTTGATTACCCGCTACTTTCTGACTTCTGGCCACATGGTGAAGTTGCAAAGGCCTATGGATCATTCTTTGAGCCAAGAGGTTTCGCAACCCGTGGCACTTTCGTTATCGACAAGGCAGGAATCCTGCGCTGGTCAGTAGTTAACGGTCCTGGCGATGCCCGCAATACTGACGAATACAAGCAGGCGCTAGCAGCCCTTTAATTCAGGCAGTTCGCTAAAAGATGCGGACTTGGCTGACTAGGTGTGAAATTGAGAGGCCACGGCCGGTGTAGACCCGAGACTCACCGGCCGTGGTCTTTTTACACCCACATTGGATTTCTAACTTTTCCCAACCTTAGATAAGGTAGGGAAGCACGTAGGGCGCTTAGCTCAGTTGGCTAGAGCATCTCGTTTACACCGAGAGGGTCAGGGGTTCGAGTCCCTTAGCGCCCACTGCAACAGAAATACCCCCGCAAGGGGGTATTTTTTTATCTCTAGCGAGTCATCGCAACATTATTTGCCCAAAGAGTAAGAGGTAGTCTGGGCTTGATAGTTGCTTAACTATTCAAATCTGGGAGCACAAATGGCCGTAACCGCAAGCGCCGAACAGCAAAAGGCATTGCTGGACTTGCAGGGCTTTGACACCAAACTCTTGCAACTTGCCCATAAGCGCGCAGGATTACCAGAAATTTCAGCTGCCCAAGATTTAGAAGTCGAACTTGGGTCAATAAAGATGCGCCTCGTTGCTGCTCAAACTGAAGCTTCAGATCTCAAGTTAAATCAGTTGAAGGCTGAAGCCGATGTTGAACAAGTTGTAGCGCGAGCTCGGCGCGATCAAGAGCGCTTAGATTCCGGCGCAGTGTCTGCAGCCAAAGAACTCGAAAGCTTGCAGCACGAAATTGGAACCTTGGCTAAGCGTCAGGCAGAACTTGAAGACATTGAACTTGAAATCATGCAGGCATATGAAAATGCCCAGCAGGCAGTTACAGAATTACAGGCAAGTGAAATTGAAACAACTGAAAAGCTTGCAACTCTTGCCCAGACTCGAGACGACTTGTTTGCTGACATTGATTTCGAAGTGAATTCACTTACGAATCAGCGCACAGAAATCGCAAATGGTTTGCCGGCAGATCTAATTGCGCTTTATGACAAGATCCGCGCAGATCAAGGTGGCGTTGGCGCTGCATTGATTCACCGTGGGTCCTGCCAGGGTTGCCACATCACTATTGACGCCCAAGAAATTGATCAAATTCGAAATATGCCAGCTGATGCAATTGCGCGTTGCGATCAATGCCGAAGGATTTTGGTTCGCACTGCGGAGTCCGGTCTGTGACGCACTTTGTAATGGAAGCAGACGGGGCATCTCGGGGAAATCCAGGACATGCTTCGTATGGAACTGTTATTCGAAATGCCAACACTGGGGAAGTAGTTGCCGAGCGCGCTGCAGTTTTAGGTCACGCCACAAACAACGTGGCTGAATACAGCGGGTTAGTTGCTGGGCTGACTGCAATTGCAGAACTTGATCCAGAGGCTTTGGTTGAAGTTCGCATGGACAGCAAATTAGTTGTTGAGCAAATGTCTGGTCGTTGGAAGATCAAGAGCCCTGACATGCAAAAGCTAGCAATTGAAGCACGCGAAATCTTGCCATACGGAAACGTCACCTACACCTGGATTCCTCGTGAAGACAATAAGCATGCTGACGCTCTAGCTAACGAAGCACTAGATACCCACCTTGCTGGTGGCTCCGGAATCATCGCTCGTCCTTAGCGATTATCGATGACCATGATTTTGCTGCCACCATCAGAAGGTAAATCTGATGCCACGGGAAAACAGAAATTAGATTTTAAGAAACTTTCATTTCCAGAGTTAACTAAACAACGCCAAGAATTGGCAGCAGCAGTAGTCGCAATGGCAAATGGCCCAGCTGCAAAAGCGCGAACTGCCCTTGCCATCAGTGCAAAGCAAGATTTTGAAATCGAACGTGATCAAAAACTGTTGACGGCTGCTTCTGGTCCTGCTTGGTCGGTCTATACCGGAGTTCTATACGACGCGATCGAAATTGATTCCCTAAGCGCCAAAGCAATATCCAAATTTGAATCTGAAAACTTTGTCGTCTCTGCGTTATTTGGGCTGATAAGCATCAATGACCCAATTCCGGCCTATCGACTCTCGGGGGACACAGTCGTTCCAAAGATCGGATCGCTCACAAAGTTTTGGTGCGACTCAATTACTTCTTTGATCTCTGAGCAAGATGAGTTTGTTATTGATTTGCGCTCGGGTAACTATGTGAAGTTAGGTCCGATCGATAAAGAGATTGCTGACCAGGTCGTAGTTCCCAGAATTATGCAAAAGATGCCAAAAGGTGCGCCTAAGGTTGTAAGCCACTCGAATAAGGCAACTAAGGGCCGGTTAGTTAGGGCTTTAGCTCAATCGACTAAGTCGGTAACGAGCGTTGAGCAACTGGCTGCTCTGGCAGGAAAAGTGGCGCTAGACGTAAAGATAATCAAACCAACTAAAGCTGGAACGCCATGGGGACTCGACGTAATTGTTGAGGTTTTGTAAGCCTTCGGGTTATCGATTCCATTTTTTTCTAAAAACCCCTTGCCATGAGGTTTTCATAGGCGTAGGAATGGCTTAGTTAGAAAATGTCGCCCCG
>JBIIAS010000131.1:0-3630 GCA_044239795.1 Candidatus Nanopelagicales bacterium
ATTGTTTGCGAGCCCAACAAAATTGGTCCACGCTCGCGAGAATATTCCGTTAGCGTCACACGTTGATTTCCAGCCTGATTGCGTAATTCACTTGCTTGAAAAACTTGTATGTACGAAAGGTTGATGATCAGTGCAAGTAATAAAACGATGATCACAGCGGTTACCCGGTTGATTTGTCTAATCATCGTTTGCACCTTCAAGACGTGGAGCTAAGTCAGCCTCACTCACTTCTGGTGCTCGCGCTGCGTTCGATATTCGAATCAGGAGAGCAATGATTATGTAGTTTGCCACCAGGGACGATCCACCATAAGACAGAAAAGGAGTAGTCAACCCGGTTAGCGGTACAAGTTTCGTAACGCCGCCGATGACAATAAATGTTTGTAGCCCGATGACTGTGGTTAGTCCAATTGCTAACAGATTTCCAAAGGGATCACGAGTGGCAACAGCTGCACGAGCACCTCGCTCAACAACAATTACAAACAACAGCAAGATGGCGATGATCCCCATCAAACCCAACTCTTCACCAAGTGCTGAAGTTATAAAGTCAGTTTTTGCAAATGGAACTAATTGCGGATAGCCCTGGCCCCATCCGGTTCCAAAAATTCCGCCATTTGCAAAACCATAAAGTGATTGCACGATTTGGAAGCCAGAACCATTTGAATCAGCGAACGGATCTAACCAAACATCAAAGCGAATTTTGACGTGGCTAAAGGTGCGATATGCGACCGCACCACCAATAGTCAGTAGAGCGCTACCAATTAGTACCCAAGAACGTCTTCCGGTTGCTACGTAAAGCATGACGATGAAGAGACCAAATAGAAGTAATGAAGTTCCAAGATCTCGTTCTAAAATCAAAACCAAAAGCGCGGCAAACCAAACCAACAACAATGGCCCCACGTCTTTAGCGCGCGGAACTCCGACACCAAGAATCTTGTTATGTACGAGTGCTAGCGAGTGACGACGCGAAACTAAAAAGCCTGCGAAAAATATTGTTAAGGCAACTTTGGCTAACTCACCGGGCTGAAATGTAAAACCAAAAACGTTTATCCAAAGTCTGGCACCATTAATTTCCGTTCCAATGATTGGAAGAAGTGGAAAGAAGAGCAATATGATTCCGGCAAACCCTGCGGTAAATGTGAATCGTTGCAGTCTGCGATGATCAGCGACAAAAGATAAGACCAACATGAACGCGACCAATCCAACTAACATCCATGTCAGCTGAAGGTAAACATCAGGCGTAGGCATTGGACTGCCATTACTCAGTGCTCGCTGTGCTGCGGCAATATCAAGTCGATGAATCATGGCTAACCCGAGCATGTTCAATGCTGCGACACTTGGTAGCAGAAGTGGGTCCGCGTATGGCGCTTGCCAGCGGACAACTCCGTGTGTGACTAGCAGAAGTACACCAGCACTTAGTAAGGAAGTCCAGCCTCCCAAGGAAGTTTCACCTGTTGCAGAATCCACCAAGATCCAAGCAAAAACACCAAGAAGCCAAGCACCTACAAGTAGGGCCAACTCGGCCGAGCGGCGAGTTGAAACACGATAACGGTTAAGCGTTTCGCTCACGGAGTTATCTCCGGACATCCAGGTGTTTCTGGTGTAACTACACATAGGTCCGCACTTAGCTTTAGACGTTCAACTGCAGCTTCTGCGCTCTCAAGATTGTCAGATTCAAAAGTTTGGTAAACCTGATCTCGTTCATAATCAGGCAGGGTGCTGGCATCAACATCTGAGATCTCTATCAGGCGATACATTCCGCCAGCCGGGACTCCTTGAAAAATTGCAATGGCATCATCTTTACTGTGAACTCCAACGAACCATTGATTTGCCAGCCACCAAAGTGAAACAGCAATGCCAATCGCTATGACACCAATAGTTGCAAGAACCGGACCCAGCCAATTTTTTCCAGTCGCCAATACGGTTTTCTCGACCAGTTGAGTTGAAGACTCACCTTCGTCAGGAAATTCAACAGCAGGTAAACGTGATTGATTAGTTGAATCCGCTGCAGATCCGATAAGAACCGGATCAATCTCAATATGATCGTTAACGACATCGGCCACAACCACAGTTATGTTGTCAGGGGCGCCAGCAGTCATCGCCGCATCAATCAGAAGAGTAACTGCTTGAGTTAAATCCTCGGTGGCAAGGCAATCTGCAATCTGCATTGAGTCAATAACGCCACAAAGACCATCGCTGCAAAGTAAGAAGCGATCACCCTCACGAGTTTCGCGCACCGACAAATCAACTTCCACTGCATGAATTCCATCAATTGCACGCATCATCAGATTTCGCCTTGGATGCACCGCTGCTTCTTCTAAAGTGATCTCACCAGAATCAACCAGAGTTTGAACAAACGTGTGATCCTTTGTCATTTGTTGTAGCTCGCCGCCGCGATAAACATATGCTCGAGAATCACCGACATGTGCCATAGCGATTCGATCTTCACGTAAGGCAACAACTGTCATTGTTGTGCCCATTCCTGCTAAGTCGCGGTTGCCTGCGACAACATCAGCAATGTACTCACCAGAAGTAATAACAGCCTCAGAAAGTTGACCAAGTACTTCATCAGCGCCAACAGTTGTTGAGGCTGCCGCTACAACTGCAGCGATCGTAGCTGCGCTAGCGAGTTCGCCAGCCTCATGGCCACCCATGCCATCGGCTACTACCAATAGATCCGTTGCCGCGTAACCTGCATCTTCATTGTTGCGACGAACTTTTCCAATCTCGGAGCGCCCGGCAAAACGAAGACTAAGACCTGTCATGAGCTCAATTCCATGCTGGTCTTACCAATCCGTAATTTAGTACCAGGCTGAAAAACGGTCGGAGTTGAAACTCGCGTTCTATCGATCCAAGTTCCATTTGTAGAACCAAGATCTTCTACCATCCAGTGATTGCCATTTGGAGTTAAACGAGCGTGATGTGTACTTACAAAGTCATCATCTAGAACGATTGTTGCATCTGAAGCTCTTCCAATGATTATTGGCGATGTTCCTAAGGGGACAGTAGTTCCACTTAGCGCTCCCTCAACTATGACAAGTTGTGTAGAAGTCTTCCTTGCTCTAAGTGTTGGCCGAGGACTTGGTCGTTTACTTGACCTTGCTGGGGTTAATGGCTTTGCATCACGAGGTGCTTGAAGATCTCTTCGCAAAACTGAAACTACAGTGAGCACAAACCACCAAAGTGCAATCAGGAAACCTATTCGCAGAACGCTGAGTAGTAATTCAGACATAGCTAATTCACTTACTCATGTAAGTCAGAGTAATGTTTCCAATTTTTATAATTGATCCATCACGTAGCACTGACTCGCTTGCCCGATTACCATCAACGATGGTTCCATTAGTTGAATCAAGGTCACGAATCAAAACATCAGAACCTAGAACAATAGAACAGTGAAGGCGACTGACGCTGGTGTCGTCAATTTGAATATCGGCCTCGGCGCCGCGCCCAATGTTTGTAACAGATTTCGTAATCTTGAATTCTTCGCCAGTAACGGAAGTTAAAAACGGAGATGCTTCTGGAGTGAACGCTGCTTTTGGCATTTGCGGTGTTGCATCTTGACCAAGTCCCGGGGTGACAATTGGAGTCACTGGTCGTTTTGCTGCAGCGCTGCGAATTCTAAAAACGCCAGTT
>JBIIAS010000132.1:0-3629 GCA_044239795.1 Candidatus Nanopelagicales bacterium
CGACACAATCTTGGTAGGAATCCTTTTGGGTCGATCGCTTCGAAAGGATTACCCAGAAAAATCCGATCGTAAAGGCGCAGTTTCTTACGGTGTCCTGCGAGCCCTTCAACTTCGCCGATTCCGCATTCCACCTCCTCGAATCAAAGCTGGTGGCGCACCAATAACGCCTAAGATTAAAAAGAAGTAGCAGCGAAACACGCATCAACGAAAGTGAGTTAGCAATGGCTTGGACCTGGATTTACCAAAATGAAGATGGCACGCCTTCTCCATCGTTGCCAGCCGAAGCTGTCGTCACACCTTTCCCGACGCAAGCGGATGCTGAGGCATTCATTGGTCAGACTTGGGAAGAATTACTTGCAGGTGGCGTTGAAGCCGTGACTCTTTATGAAGAAGACCGTGAAGTTTACGGTCCAATGTCTCTCAAACCTGCTGAATAAGTTTTTTGGTTTGTTTTTCGTAAGGGCATGCTAAATCAAGTTTGCTCTGTGCTAACCTCCTGTTACCGCGTTACCAGCGAAGTCCGGTGAAATTCCGGCGCTGTCCCGCAACTGTGAAGTGATTGAAAGATCACAAGTCAGGTCGCCTGGAAACTCGGTTTTCGTAAAAACTCTCGAGGAAGAGTTCGCCGAATCACACCTTGTGTGTGTTGCGTCGGATATTTCTTCGACCACACAAGGAGATATATGTTCAAGAAAATCCATGTGGTCGTTGCAGTTAGTGCACTGTTTCTAACTGCTTGTGGCCAGTCAAGTTCATCATCAGTAGAAAGTCCTGCGCCAACAGCTGCAGCCAGCTTTCCAGTAACAATCGAAAACAATGGAACATCTGTTGTTATCCCAGGGCAGCCAGATGCGATTATTTCGCTTTCGCCAACAGCAACTGAAATCTTGTTTGCAATTGATGCAGGCGATCAGGTAATTGCTGTTGATGATCAATCGAACTACCCTGCAGACGCGCCAAAGTCTGATCTCTCAGGATTTACGCCAAACTTGGAATCAATTGTGGCGCTATCCCCTGATCTAGTTGTTGTCAGCTTCGACGTTGATGGAATCGTGGCAGCTCTGACTGCAGCCGAGATTCCAGTTCTCGTGCAGTATGCCGCGGCCACATTAGATGACACCTACCTACAGATTGCTGAACTTGGAACAGCAACTGGGCAAATCGCAAAAGCTGAAGAGCTGGCATCGCAAATGAAGTCCGAAATCGAAGCTGCGATCGCACAAGTACCTGCAGAAGCTGCCGGTCTGACTTATTTCCACGAGTTGGATAACACGTTGTACACAGTTACATCAGCAACTTTCATTGGCTCGATCTATGCATTAGCTGGATTAACCAACATTGCTGATACCGCAGCGGATGCAGCTAGTGGTTACCCACAGCTGTCGCCTGAATTCATTGTTGATGCTGATCCTGCGATTGTGTTCCTGGCGGACACAAAGTGCTGTGGCCAAACTGCTGAAACTTTGGCCCAACGTCCTGGCTTCGAAGGTCTGTCAGCAATCGCCACAAATAGTGTTGTGGAACTTGATGACGACGTTGCTTCACGTTGGGGCCCTCGCACGGTTGATTTCGTAAAAGCAATCGTTGATGGCGTACTAACAGTTACAGCTAAATAATCTAATGAAAACCAGAACAGCGACGGCACGACGGATTACACCATTTGCGTGGGTCATTAGTGCTGTCGCTGTTCTGTTTACCTTGACTCTCGGTGTATCAATTGGCGCTGTCTCACTTGCACCACTGACTATCTGGTCTGAAATCTCGAGCAACATGTTTGGAACCGCATCCAGTTCCACCGGTTCGGAATCAACAATTATTTGGCAATTGCGACTACCTCGTGTTCTTCTGGCATTTGTTGTTGGCGCAATGCTTGCAACAGCTGGTTGCGCTTACCAAGGAACGTTTCGAAACCCGCTTGCAGATCCATACCTACTTGGTGTCTCCGCAGGTGCCGGACTCGGTGCAACCATTGCAATCTTTAACGGTTCTGGTGGATCGCGAATTCTTTTGCCACTGGCCGCATTTGCTGGAGCACTCGGCGCAGTAGTACTCACCTACTCGCTTGGCAGGTCAGCGATTGCTGGCAGGTCATCAACTGCATTGATTCTTGCGGGTGTTGCGGTTGCTAGCTTGTTAACTGCAATTCAAACTTTGTTACAACAACAAAACACTGACAAGATTCGCGAAATCTATGCCTGGGTTCTTGGTCGCCTATCAACTTCAGGCTGGAATGACTTAGCCATCATTACGCCATACATTCTTGTTTGCATCATCGTTCTTCTTAGATATCGACGAGTTCTTGATGTTTTCGCGGTTGGTGACGAGGAGGCTCTAACTATGGGACTTCCAGTTGCCAGAGCTAGAGGTGCAGTTATTGTTGCGGCATCACTAGGGACTGCAGCAGCTGTTGCGGTTACTGGATTGATCGGGTTTGTGGGAATTATTGTTCCGCATATTCTTCGATTGATAGTTGGAAACTCATACCGAATCTTGTTGCCTCTTTCGATAATCTACGGTGGAATCTTTTTGGTTCTGGCCGACATCCTTGCCCGCACCCTTTTAGCGCCTCAAGAGATTTCGATTGGCGTGGTCACTGCCCTGCTTGGTGCACCATTCTTCCTATTTGTACTTGGTTCAAGTAAGAACGGATCTGTGACATGACCACGTTAAGTGTGCGCAACTTGCATGTTGAACTAGATCGCAAAGTAATCGTGAACAATGTTGAACTTGAAGTCAGCGTTGGGCAATGGATATGCATCATCGGCCCAAACGGCGCTGGCAAGTCATCGTTATTGAAATCACTAGCGGGAATCATTCCTTCAACTGGTGAGATCTTTATCGATGGGTCAGATGTTCGTGAGCTGTCTGAGCGTGACCGCGCTTGTTGGATTGCCTACGTAGCTCAAGAGCCAGTTATGCCTGCGGGTATGAGGGTTTTTGATTATGTGCTTCTCGGTCGCACTGCTCATCTAAAAATGCTGGCAACGGAGTCACCAAAGGATTTAGAAATTGCCCATTATGTAATCTCAGAATTGGATCTGGATAACTTCATTGATCGAGATGTTGCAACCCTCTCAGGTGGCGAACGTCAGCGAGTAGCAATTGCCAGAGCACTCACTCAAGCAAGTCCAATCATTCTTCTTGATGAACCGACAACGGCGCTTGATGTTGGTTACCAGCAAGAAGTGCTGGAACTCATTGACAGACTGCGCAAAGAAAAAAAGATCGCAGTCATTTCGACAATGCACGATCTGACTGTTTCTGGTTTATACCCGGACAGCTTGATGCTCTTGGCGCAAGGCAATGTAGTTGTTTCTGGTTCTGCGGAGTCAGTCTTAACCCCAGAAAACATCGAGAAACACTACGGTGCAAAGGTAACGGTTCTAACCCACGAATCTGGACCAGTAGTTATACCGGAACGCAACAAGTAGTTACTTGGTCGTAGCGTCGACAAACGGTGGCTTGGTTACAACGACTTCTAAATCTCTTCCGCGAACATCAACTACCAAAGTGTCGCCAAGTGATACCTCTGGCGAAAGTAGCGCCAACGCAATTCCCTTTTGCAAAGTTGGCGAGAAAGTTCCACTGGTAGTTTCACCAACAACTTCACCTGAGGCTGACTTAACTTG
>JBIIAS010000133.1:0-3625 GCA_044239795.1 Candidatus Nanopelagicales bacterium
GGCATCTACAGCAGATTCATCTCTGAGTAGATGGATGGATCAGGGAGTCTTGTTACTAAACACTTCGCTTACGACAACTTCTCGAGTGAGAGCAGCTCATGTGAACTGGCCTTGGGAACCAGTAGTGCGAGCAATCATCGAACAAGTAGTTAGAGAAAACCCGAAAGTTCTTGGCCTGCTGTTAGGTAATCATGCAAAGCGCTTCGCCGAACACTTTGCTTCTCAATCGACTGTTCTTGCAGCTCACCCAAGCCCACTGAGCGCAAATCGAGGATTCATAGGATCAAAAACGTTCACCAGAGTAAATTCAATTCTGAAGGCAAACAACAAGGCGGAGATCATCTGGTGAAGAAGTCGTATCCAGTGATCGCGCTCCTAGTTCTTGCTTGGCTGTTTAGTTCTTGCGATAACTCGTCCACGCCAGAGCCGCAACCAACAACATCCGCCACATCTCCAGCTCCAATGCTTACTGCGCCCACTGTTTCACCGACTAGTGATGCTGCAATTCCATCTCCAGAAGCGCCCACTCCTAGTGTCGACGCCATTTCGCCACAAGCGCTTACAGTCGCTCAAGGTTTACAAGTTAGAGGTAGAGCGCCGGACACCGACTACAGTCGAGACGCCTTCGGATCTGCGTGGCGCGATGTTGATCGAAACGGTTGCGATACCCGCAACGACATTCTGCAACGTGATTTTGCAACAACAATCTTTAAGCCTGGCACCGGTGACTGCAAAGTAATCGGCGGAACTTGGACTGATCCGTATTCGAACGAGAGCTACACCTTCGATGAAGCGCCAAGTGGAGCGCAGATAGATCACGTTGTGTCACTCAAGAATGCCTGGCAGATGGGCGCAGATCAGTGGAGTGACGACATGCGCGTCGAGTTTGCAAATGATCCGTTGAATCTTCGCGTGACCATTGCATCGCTTAATCAGCAAAAGAGTGACTCAAATGCTGCTTCCTGGCTTCCACCCTTCAAGCCAGGTAGGTGCAACTTCATTGCAACTCAAGTTGCAGTGAAAGCTAAGTGGAATTTGTACGTGACCGAGTCTGAGAAGGAAGTATTTGTGGCAATACTTAGTAAGCCAGAGTGCCAAGAAGCTAAGTTACCTAACTAGTAATTTTTATGTGAGATAGGGCATACTTGGGCTATGCCGAATCCGCCCGCAGTACTCATGGTTGAGCTAGTCATGTCGATTGATCGCATGATTCAATCCGCTCAATCCGCTGCAGAAAAGCAAAGTCACTTGGTTATCCCTGGTGAATGGCCGGCGCAGGTTGTATTAGGTCACGTATCTCAAGTAGATGAACAAGTGTGGATGCCAAGAATTGGCCAAATGTGCTCAGCTCTTGCAGCGGGGGACCAACCGCCAAGTTTTGACTGGTGGGAGCCAGATGCCACCGCTACTTATGAACGCTTTAAGGACCTGTCATTATCAGAGGTATCTGCGTTGGCTATGTCTGTGCGAACTCAACTTCTGTCAGTTGTTAAAGAATTATCACCTGAACAGTGGGCGGCTACGGCTGAGCATGAAGCATTCGGCCACATAGACATCTCTGGTTTAATCATTCAGATTCTGACTCATGACGAGGAACATCGAGACAGCCTGATTTAAGTGTTCGCCCTGCTAATTCTGCTGTAAACCGTCCGTTTTCTAAGGTTTGAATCAGGCATCTGAGGGGTAATCTAAAAGCATGACTGGTTTATACATAATTCTTGGCGTTGTTGCACTGCTAGTAGTTGTTGGCATTGTTCAGTACAACAAGTTGGTACGACTCAATGTTGCTGTCGATGAAGGCTTTGCGCAGATTGAAGTTCAACTGCAGCGTCGCGGTGACTTGATTCCTAATTTAGTCGAGACAGTTAAGGGTTATGCGTCCCACGAAAAAGAGACTTTTGAGAAAGTAGTTCAGGCGCGAGCCCAGGCCACGGCTGCACAAGGTGTTGCTGCAGTAGCAGAAGCTGACGGTATGTTGACGCAGGCTTTGCGAGGCCTGCTTGCGGTAGCTGAGGCTTATCCAGATCTAAAGGCATCCGCGAACTTCCTGTCACTGCAAGAAGAGCTCTCAGGAACTGAAAACAAAGTTGGGTTCGCGCGTCAGTACTACAACGACACTGTGCGTGCACTTAACGAATCAATTGTTTCGATTCCAGGAAAGTTCTTCGCCGGTCCTGCAAAAGTTGTTGAACGCGACTTCTATGTTGTCGACGATCCAGGTAAGCGTGAAGTTCCAAACGTTTCCTTCAACTAACCTCTAGCATCCGGTTTGCTATCTAAGGATCCACTTGTCTAATTTCAGGGTGCAACAGAAGAGCAACAGGCGAAAGACTTTCCTGTTGCTCGGTGTAATGGGAAGTCTCACAGCCTTTGTCATCTATGCATTTGCGCTTTACCTCGGGTACACCAGCGTTGGAATTATTCCAATTGCGATTGGTATTTCTGTTATCGGAGTCTGGGGCTCGTTCTATAACTCGGACAAGATTGTTTTAAGCATGACAGGTGCCAAAGTTATTGATCACGATACTGCGCCGCAGTTGTTCAACTTGGTACACGAGATTACGATCGCTTCGGGTTTACCTATGCCTAAAGTTGCAATCGTTGAAGATGATGCACCGAATGCCTTCGCTACCGGCAGAGATCCCGAGCACGCAGTAATCGCCTTCACAACTGGAATTTTGCGAGTTATGGATCGTGAACAATTGCAAGGTGTGGCTGCCCATGAATTAGCACACGTGGCGAACCGAGACACCTTGGTTTCGGCAGTAGCCGCTACAACCGCTGGTGCAATTGCTTTAATGAGTGATTTCTTGCTTCGCATCAGCCTCTTTGGTGGTGGTCGTCGTGATAGCAACGGAGGAGCTAACCCATTTGTATTGGTTGCTGCTCTTGTTGCGGCATTGTTGGCTCCGATTGCAGCAGTTCTTCTTAAGGCTGCAATTTCTCGAAAACGTGAATCTCTGGCTGATGCCACTGCGGTTGCTTTTACTAGAAATCCAACAGGGCTTCGCCGAGCCCTAGAAACCCTGGCCGCTGACAGCACAGTTGTGCACCAGAAATCAAATGCTGTAGCTCACTTATGGATCGAGTCACCACTTGACAGCAAGGTGACGTCCAAGCTGTTTGCCACTCATCCCGCCATTGAAGAACGGATCGCTAATCTCCGCGCCCTTGAGCAAACAGGCCCAGCCAGCGAATCTGCGTAATCGCCTGACTTTTCGTTGAAGTCGTGCGAATCTTGGTTAAATTCATTTGGAGGTTTGATGAGTCACACCGGTATTGCTAGTCCTTATTCCTGGGATAGCCCGTTTCATTATTCACAAGCAACAGTTCATAACGGAGTCGTTTACGTATCCGGACAAGCAGCTCTTGGTTCTGACGGTTCCATAGTTGGCGAGAATGACTTTGAAGCTCAGGCACATCAAGTGTTTGCAAATCTCAAGACTGTGTTGGCTGCGGCTGGCAGTGATCTGTCTAAGGTATTCAAGGTCAACATTTACATGACCGACATGACTAACTTTCCAACAATTATTGAATGTCGCGAGAAGTATTTCTCAAAGCCTTACCCAGCAGATACAACTGTAGAAGTTACAGCGCTAGCAATTCCTGGATTGTTACTTGAGAT
>JBIIAS010000134.1:0-3612 GCA_044239795.1 Candidatus Nanopelagicales bacterium
GCGTAAAGATCACAGATAAGCGCAAGCTTGATCCAGAAACTGGAGCTCCTCGCTCATCTTCGGATGAGCAGGAGACTCCAGTTTCGGAGCAGGAAGTTGCAAGTGATCCAGTCGCGGAACTTACCGCCGACCTGCAACGTCTCCAAGCTGAGTTTGCGAACTATCGCAAGCGCGTAGAACGCGATCGCGAAACTACTCGTGATCTTGTTGTTTCAAACACCCTTGCTGAATTGCTGCCAGTCATTGATGACATCGGTCGCGCTCGCACACACGGTGAACTCGAAGGTGCCTTCAAAAGTGTTGGTGAAGCTCTAGAGTCAACCGTTACTCGATTGGGCCTTAAGCCTTTCGGTGCACCAGGCGATGAATTTGATCCAACTAAGCATGAAGCGATTTCACATGAGTACAGCGCTGATGTCACAACATCAACATGTATGAATGTGTTTCAGCCAGGTTATGAATTCAACGGTCGCATCATTCGTGCCGCAATCGTGAGTGTTGCAGACCCAGAAACCGTAAACGCTGAGTAATTAGTTTCTAGTTCGCTGGGAAAATTAAGTATCAGAAAGGAGACGCTATGAGTACAAAAGATATGTATGAAAAGGATTACTACAAGATCCTTGGTGTCTCTAAAGATGCTGATGCTTCCACAATCAAAAAGGCTTATCGCAAACTAGCTAAAGATCTTCATCCAGATGCTAATTCTGGTGATAAGAAGATTGAAGAAAAATTCAAAGCAGTTAGCGAAGCTTATGACGTTGTGTCTGATCCAAAACGTCGCGCTGAATATGATGAAGCGCAACGTTATGGCGCAGGCGGACCAATGGGCGGCGCACGACGTGGCCCAGGCGGATCTGGTGGTTTCCCAGGTGGCAGAGGTCAGAATGTTGAAGATTTATTCGGCGGCGGCGATCTTTCAGATATCTTTGGTGGTTTGTTTGGCGGCGGTCGTCAGCGCGGTCCACGTAAAGGTGCTGATTTAGAAACTTCAGTAACGATTAGTTTCGAAGATTCGATCCATGGTGTGACTATGCCATTGCGACTCAGCACTGGAAATATATCAGCGCGCATTCCAGCTGGCGTGAAGAACGATCAACGTATTCGCCTTAAAGGCAAAGGTCAGCCTGGTGAACAAAATGCTCCAGCAGGAGACCTATTCATTAACGTTGCGGTTTCCCCGCATCCAGTTTTTGGTCGTGATGGCGACAACTTAACTGTGGTCGTGCCAATTCGGTTCGATGAAGCTGTAAATGGCGCAGACATTAAAGTGCCAGTACTTGATGGCCCGGCGGTAACCATTCGCATTCCAGCAGGAACAAAGACTGGCGCAAAATTCCGCGCTCGCGGCAAAGGCGTAGTTCGCCCAGAGAAATCCGGTGACTTAATTGTTTCCGTCGACATTGCAGTTCCTAAGGACCTGACTCCTGAAGCACAAAAGGCTTTGGATGATTTTGCTGTGGCAACCCAAGACTTTGATCCTCGCGAAGAGTTGATGCGCAAGAGCGGAAACTTAACGGATGCTCGAAAGGGATCTGATGATTGATTACGAGCACGATGATGAAGTTCCGGTTTATGTCATCTCGGTGGCAGCGCAATTAGCTGGCCTGCATCCACAAACTTTGCGTCAGTACGACCGTCTTGGTTTAGTTTCACCAGGACGCTCAGTTGGTCGTAATCGCCTTTACTCACTTAAAGACATTCAGCGCTTGCGCGAAGTAACCAAACTTTCCAACGAAGGCGTAACCCTTTCTGGAATCATGCGAATCCTGATTTTGGAAGAACAACTTGAAAAAGCTTTGAAAGAAAACATTCGCTTGCGTGAAGCAATGGGACCATCGACTGCAGTAGTGGTCTGGCGACCAAACCGAAGAGCTTAATCATGACTGCACTAATCACTGGAGCCACTGCTGGTATTGGCGCATCGTATGCAAAGCAACTTGCAGCTACCGGCAGTGATTTAGTTTTAGTTGCAAGAGACTTAACTCGCCTAGAAGCTTTGGCAACTGAATTAAAAGCCGCTCATGGCGTTCAAGTTGAAATATTGCAGGCAGATCTTTCGGATCGCACGCAGCTAGACAAAGTTTGTGCTCGAGCTGCACGTGATGACATCGACTTAGTCGTAAACAACGCAGGCTTTGGCATCAAACAACCATTTGTGGGCGGCACAATCGAAGCCGAACAAAACTTACTTGATGTTCTAGTCACTGCAGTTATGCGAATTACTCATGCAGCACTGCCAGGCATGATTGCTCGCGATCGTGGTGGCGTTATCAACGTCAGTTCAGTTGCGGGTTGGATGTCTAGCGGAACCTATAGTTCAGCTAAAGCCTGGGTTACAAGTTTTAGCGAAGCGCTAGCAACTCTGCACAAAAAATCAAATGTTCACGTACTGGCACTTTGCCCTGGCTACACCCGCACTGAATTCCACTCGCGAGCCAACATGGAGATTCAAACCATTCCTAAATGGATGTGGCTTGATGTTGATGTCGTGGTTGCAAAGTCCCTAAAGGATTTCAAAAACGGAAAAGCAATCAGTGTTCCAGGTATGCAATACAAATTCTTAAGCTTGATTGCGCAATACTTGCCGCGACCAATTGTTCGCAATCTTTCCATTGCGTCCCGTCGCTAAAGCGCAGCCAAAACTTCCTGTGGCGAATCAGTCGTAACTTTCCAGCCACGCAATCGTGACTGCAATGAAGCTTCCTTCGCTAAGTCATTTGCTTCGTCAGTGATGACAACAGTTACCGGTGCATCTGGCCAATCACCATAATCACCACCGATGGTTGGCATGACTGGATCAATTAATACATAACCAACCGCAGGACGACGAAGTGATCGTCGACTAAATCCAATTGCCGACGCATGCACACTAGCCTCACCATGGAAAACCAGGACTAACGGTTCAGCAGTACTAGCAAGTTGTGAAGCCACGTGGGTTACCCAACGCACAGATTCAGATGGTGGCGTGATCACAAGCGGAGTAGCAGCAAGTGTTACTTGCGATGCAACTGTATTAATGCAGTCAGTTTCAGGTAGGAATGCAATGGTGGCCACTAGATAACTGTGCCATGACGAAAACGAAAAGCGTAATGCCAGGCGAGCCCGGGATTTGAACCATAGTTTTCCTGTGATACTTAAGGCATGGCTTGGCTTTACTTATTGCTCGCAATCATTTTTGAACTCGTTGGAACAACTGCATTGAAGTTCTCTGATGGTTTCTCCAAGCTTTATTGGACCCTTGGTATGGCTGTCAGTTACGGCTTTGCGTTCTACCTGTTGTCCATCGTGGTTAAAACCATTCCACTTGGAATTGCTTATGCAGTTTGGGCCGGCCTTGGAACTCTAGGCGCATTCTTTATCTCTATCTATATCTTCAAGACCGAAGCCAGCAACCTTGCTTGGTTTGGGGTGGTTTTGGTAGTCACCGGCGTAGTTCTGCTTAACGCTGGCAGCAACAGCCACTAAGGCTTAATGCCTGCAAAAACCCCTAGTTTTCGGGGTCTGGACCCTCTCGATTTGCACTCTAGGGGGGAGAGTGCCAACAATAGTATTAGCACTCGGAACCCCCGAGTGATAACCCAAAAACTCTGGGGCTTTGGCCCTAAACGTTTG
>JBIIAS010000135.1:0-3577 GCA_044239795.1 Candidatus Nanopelagicales bacterium
CGACAACTCGGATGAACGCAATGCTGCGCTTGAGGCACTTCTGCCTATGCAGCAAAAAGACTTTGAAGAAATCTTTGAAGAAATGGATTCGCTGCCAGTAACCGTTCGCCTGCTTGATCCCCCACTTCATGAGTTCTTGCCGGACCGAACTGACTTGATGGTTGAAGTAGCGCTTGGCAAAGAGCGTAATGAGGATGTGTCTCGCCAGGAACTTTTGCTTAGTGCAGTTGACCGCTTACATGAATCCAATCCAATGCTTGGACTTCGTGGTGTTCGTCTTGGATTAGTTGTCCCTGGCTTGTTCCCAATGCAGGTACGCGCCATCGCACAAGCCGCAATCAAGCGACTGCGTGCTGGTGGAAATCCAAAAGTTGAAATCATGATTCCTTTGGTTGGCTCCGTAATGGAACTTCACTTGATTAGAGATGAGATGGATGTTCTCCTTGCTCAGATCGCAACCGAAGAAAACATTGAATTGCCATTCTCAATTGGAACCATGATTGAGTTGCCAAGAGCAGCCCTGACAGCACAGCGAATTGCCGAGGCCGCCGAATTCTTCTCATTTGGAACCAACGACCTTACGCAAACAACGTGGGGCTTTAGCCGCGACGACGTTGAAGCATCCTTCTTCGCAACTTACCTGGATCGTGGCATCTTCACGGTTTCGCCATTTGAATCACTAGATGTCGATGGTGTTGGTGCCCTAATCAAGATTGCAGTTGAGAAGGGCCGAGCAACGCGACCAGACATCAAGCTAGGTGTTTGTGGTGAACACGGTGGAGATCCTGAATCAATCAAGTTCTTCCATGAAGTTGGTCTTGATTATGTATCGTGCTCGCCATTCCGAGTTCCGGTTGCTCGTCTTGAAGCAGGTCGAGTCAGCGTTTCTTAGGAAACTTTAATCGATTCGGTTTTTGCAATCTTTCTAGCGAACCAGGCTGCAACGGCGGTTGTTATCGGAGTGCTAAGCGCCAAGGCAATCGAACCAACCAAAATCAGCGCTAACTCTTGAGCCACAACTTCGTCATTTATCAATCGAGCCAAGGGCGGACTCGCAGCCACGATCAGCATCAATGTAACAAGCGCTGAACCGACGTAGGCAAAGGCAATTGTGTAAATCGAAGACGCAATGTGATCTCGTCCAATTCGCATGCCACCAAAAAACAATTGTCGCCAAGTTTGTTTATCATTTGCACTTGCTAGCTCCCAAACTGCAGAACTTTGGGTAACTGTCACATCATTTAGTGCACCGAATCCAGCAATAACCATGCTTGCTATTAATAGGTTAGATAGCTTTACTTGAGAAGCCACAGCAGAAAGAATCAAGTCTTCATCGCCCGTGATTCCAGTAAGGCGAAGTACATCCGTAGACCAAAGCGCGCCAATCATGGCGATTACTGAACCGCATAGTGTTCCAACAATCGCCGCACCAGTCTTCAAACTGAATCCATGAACTAAATACAAAACGAGAGCCGTGATTGCAAGCACTACACCACCAACAGCGAAAACAACCTGTTGTCCTTGGATCAATGATGGGATCAGATATGCGATCAAAAGGCCAAACGTAATTACTAATCCAACTAGGGCTCTAAGTCCACCTATGCCAGCCGTTAGAAACAAGATAACTAGAAAAACTACAAACAAAACATAGATTCCATTTGTTCGCTCAAAGTCATTGAATATGTAATCGTTACCAGTCTCTGTTGGGATAGATGCAACTGAGACCTTATCCCCGGAATGAATTCCGAAATCCACAATTGTTGGTTCTACATCGAATTTAGCTATTTCGCCAGCATTAGGTCCAGTAAGTAGCTTTGCGGAAACATGCGCGCATTGTGAAGTTGAGAAGTTTCCGGACGAGTCTTGTGTTGCTCCATTGGCAATGCAGTCATATTTCTCAATGGTTTGAACTTCGACAGTGAAGAATTCAGATTGCTCGACATATCCAAAAATGCCTTTGTCGATTTGCAAAGTTCCACTTGGCCATGAAACGAAAATTGTAAAAACCCCAAGAAAAGTTAATGGCAGCAAAATTGCCAGAAGAATTTTGTGAATTCTGGATTCTTTGGCTGGGTCTATCCAGGAGGAGTCAAGATCGCTTGCCCTTTTGTGGGAGTGGCTATGTGATCCCATGCTTAGTCGCAGACTGCACCGTTGCTAGCTGAACCCACAAGTTTCACGTACTTGGCCAGAACGCCACGATCGTATTTGTGTGGCACTGGCTTGAAACTCTTGCGTCGCTCAACTAGAACGGATTCATCAACAAGTAAGTCAAGTTTGCGCTCACTGATGTTGATTCGAACTTTGTCGCCATGCTCTACGAAAGCGATCGGTCCGCCATCAACGGCTTCTGGTGCAACGTGACCAATGCAAAGTCCCGTAGTACCGCCACTGAATCGACCATCGGTAATAAGCATTACCTCTTTACCAAGTCCGGCACCCTTGATTGCGCCAGTGATCATGAGCATTTCGCGCATGCCCGGTCCACCCTTAGGTCCTTCGTATCTAATGATGACAACATCGCCAGCTTGGATGTCTCCGCTTTCAAGTGCATCCATTGCTGCGCGCTCGCGTTCATAAACCTTTGCTGGGCCTTCAAAGACATCAACTGGGATTCCAGCGGTTTTGCAGACTGCACCTTCAGGGGATAGTGATCCACTCAAGATTGAAATTCCGCCAGTGCCACCCATTGGATTATTCATGGCATGAACGATGTCGCCATCAGGATCTGGAGAATCAAGATCAGCTAAGTTTTCCGCCATCGTTTTACCAGTGACTGTCAAGCAATCGCCATTCATCAATCCAGCGTCAAGTAGCGCACGCATTACAACCGGCACGCCACCAACTCGATCCACATCGCTCATTACATAGCGACCAAATGGCTTTACATCAGCCAGCAATGGAACTTTGGAACCAATTCGATGGAAGTCTTCAAGATGCAAATCAACATTTGCTTCGTGTGCAATCGCAAGTAAGTGCAGAACTGCGTTAGTAGAGCCACCAAATGCCATGACAATTGCAATGGCATTTTCCAGAGACTGCTTTGTAATGATGTCGCGGGTTGTGATTCCTTGGGCAATCAAATTGACCACTGCTTCACCGGATGCGATCGCAAAACCATCACGGCGGCGGTCAACAGCTGGAGGTGCAGCTGATCCTGGCAACGACATTCCCATTGCCTCAGCCGCAGATGCCATGGTGTTTGCGGTGTACATACCGCCACATGCGCCTTCACCAGGACAAATTGCACGTTCGATTCGATCAACATCTTCTTCGCTCATAAGTCCACGAGCACATGCGCCAACTGCTTCGAAAGCATCAATAATTGTTACGTCGCGATTACTGCCATCAGAAAGCGTCACATTGCCTGGAAGAATAGACCCGGCGTAAACAAACACACTTGCAACATCAAGTCGCGCTGCAGCCATCAACATACCGGGCAGCGATTTGTCGCAGCCAGCAAAGTTGACCATGCCATCAAGGCGTTCGGCCTGCATTACAGCTTCTACTGAGTCGGCAATGATTTCGCGACTAACCAGTGAGAAGTGCATACCTTCATGTCCCATGGAGATGCCAT
>JBIIAS010000136.1:0-3572 GCA_044239795.1 Candidatus Nanopelagicales bacterium
TGACCGTGTGCAACGTGATTACAACTTTGCGATTGTCGATGAAGTTGACTCGATTTTGATCGATGAAGCGCGCACTCCACTATTAATCAGCGGACCAGCTGAGATGAATCCAGGAGCAAAGTGGTACAAGCCTGCTGCTGATAAAGTTGCGTTATTGAAAGCAGAAACAGATTATGTTGTTGATGAGAAAAAAAGAAGCGCCTCATTCTCACACGATGGAATGGTAAAATTAGAAAACTGGTTTGGATCAAGCGACCTTTTTGGTGCTAGCGAAATTGTAGACACAAGATCAGATAACTTCTACATGGAACATAAATTTGAAGCAAAAAACGAAAACACAGAATTGGTTAAGGTGCTAAACGCAGCCTTAAAGGCACACACACTTTTCAAGAAGGATAAGGATTACGTCGTCATGGATGGCGAAGTTCTAATTGTTGACGAACATACTGGTCGAATCTTGGCTGGACGTCGTTACAACGACGGAATGCACCAAGCAATTGAAGCCAAAGAGGGCGTAGAGATTCAAAATGAGAATCAGACGCTAGCCACCATCACAATCCAGAACTACTTCCGCATGTACGACAAACTCTCGGGCATGACTGGCACAGCCATGACTGAAGCTTCAGAATTCCAACAGATTTACAAACTCGGCGTAGTTCCAATTCCAGCTAATCGTCCAGTGCAACGTGTCGATCAATCAGATTTGGTTTACCGAACTGAGGATGCAAAATTAAAGGCAGTTATTGCCGATATCGAAGAAAAGCATCGTGCCGGCCAGCCAGTTCTTGTTGGAACAACCAGCGTCGAAAAGAGCGAACTAGTTTCCAAGTACTTAACTCGCACTGGAATTCCACATGAAGTCTTGAACGCAAAGCAACACGATCGTGAAGCAACCATCGTTGCTGAAGCGGGTCGTAAAGGCGCGGTAACTGTTGCAACAAATATGGCTGGTCGTGGCACTGACATCATGCTTGGCGGCAATCCAGAATTTCGTGCGGCCAAGGAGCTTGAGCGAAGAGGCTTAGATCCCGTTGAAAATCCAACTGAATATGAAGCTGCCTGGGCGCCGGCCCTAGAATCCGCAAAAGCAGCTGTTTCATCTGAACATGATGAAGTAGTCGCTGTTGGTGGACTTTATGTTCTAGGAACTGAGCGTCACGAGTCACGACGCATTGACAATCAGTTGCGTGGACGCTCTGGACGTCAAGGAGATCCAGGCGAGACCCGTTTCTACTTGTCTCTTGAAGATGATTTGATGCGCTTATTCAAGGGCGACATGGTGAACGCTTTCTTGCAGCGCTTCAACGTTCCTGACGATGTGCCAATTGAAGCGAAGATGGTAACGAACTCTATTCTTTCGGCACAAACTCAAGTTGAAGCCCAGAACTTTGAGATTCGCAAAAACGTCTTGAAGTATGACGAGGTCATGAACTTACAACGTCAAGTTATTTATGGTGAACGCTCTCGAGTTTTAGATGGCGAAGATGTTCAAAGTCAGATCAAGTCATTCATCAGCGACACAATGGCAGCCTATGTTGCAGCCGAAACCGCTGAAGGATTCCCAGAGGATTGGGATTTGCAGGCTCTCTGGAAGGCCTTATCTGCTCTTTACCCAATCGAGATATCGATTAATGACATGGTAAAGGCTGCAGGCGGGGACCGTGCAGATTTGTCTGCAGAGTTTATGGTTGCCATTTTCCAAGAAGATATAAATCGCGCTTACCTAGCGCGTGAGGCTGAACTTCGCGAGCCAGTGATGCGAAAATTTGAGCGCCAAGTAATTTTGTCGGTTATTGACCGCAATTGGCGCGAGCACTTGTACGAAATGGACTATTTGAAAGAAGGCATCGGACTGCGTGCAATGGCACAGCGAGATCCACTTGTTGAGTACCAACGTGAAGGCTTCGAACTTTTTGTTGCAATGATGGATGCAATTAAGGAAGAGTCGGCCGGCTATCTATTCAATGCGGAAGTAACAGTTACACCTCACGTTCATGAAGATGGCCAAGAAGATGAAGTTGAACTGGAAACCAAAGGATTAGTTGCCACACAACCTCCAACAGCACTTCAGTACTCCGGACCTAGTGAATCTGGCGCAGTGAAAACAACTTCAGTTTCAAATGATGCTTATGCGAACGTTGGACGTAACGAACCATGTCCATGTGGTTCAGGTTCCAAATACAAGAAGTGTCACGGCGCAGCAAGCTAACTATTCCGGCAGCGCTTATCTCGCCGAAACTATTCCGGCAGTGCCCACATCAAACTCGTTGCCCGCCATCTGCCATCCAAGCCTTCAAGTCGAAGTGCGAGAGCAAATGATCGATTCGGTGTACCAAAAACAGAACTAACTTCGGCAACGCCGTCGTCTGTTTCATGAACATGAATACTGCGAACGCCCAGCCGTGGCATTTTGTTGCGAGCAATTTGGCTTTGAAGTTGACTCATGACCTCTGGTGTAATCCAACGGTTTAGTTGGGCAGCTGGCCGAGAGCCGTTAACTACTTCAACTAGGGCATGAACTAATCGCATCGACCATTGCCGGGCAGACGGTAAGTCGACTCTGGCGGTTGCTTGTGGATCAAAACTGTCTGGTCGATTTTCGGCCATTCGAGGTGGCACATACTTAATCGCATTGGCACCATCAGTTGGCCATTCAAATGGCAGCGTTTCCTGCAGACCATGTTTGGTTCGGACCGGCAAGTTAATGATGTTGCCTGGCTTGTATTGACGTGCACCTGGCGCTGGCAGCGCATAGATAATTGCATTCATTGTTTCCCCCCGAAACGCTTAGCAATCGCAGCACCTGCAAACCTTGCATGTGCTTGCAAGTGCTGCTTGGTGTTTTTATTCCCCCAAAAACACCAGTACAAACTTTTTAATTTCTCTTCGATTGCCTGTCAATACCTGCAGCTGAACTCGGGTAAATCTGTGGATATCTAAATCTGGTTATCCACAGCCCACCAAATTCCCGGTTCGCAAGCCTGGCATTGAGGTGAAATAGCGGGATGGAATCTGCAGAGTTTGAATCCTCACTAATTGCTGAGCTCAATCGAGTCCTGCTTCAGGCTGCTGAGGAAGTTGAGTCCGAGGAGCGACTCGACCTTGCCTACGAAGTTCTGGAAACCGTTCGGTATGAACAAACTCATGTCTCATGGCTAGATCGGCTCCGCAACACTTCCAGCCCAATTGAGCTCAGACTGGCTCATGGACAACTCCCAATCGTGGTTGGTGAGGTTAAGCATCTGGCCGACCCATTTTTGATTCTTGAGAATGGGCCAACACAGTTCTTGGTGAATATTGATTTTGTAGCAGCAATCTCTGGGCTTAGCGAGCTATCCCAAAAGGTTGGGGCGCCAGATGCAATTAACTGGCTAGACAACGTTTGGTTTCACGATCTGGCAGATCAGCAATTATCGAGCACTTGGTATCTAGCCGGCGACCAAGTTGTTGAAGGCGTATGTCGAAGAACTGGATTTGATTCTTTAGACATCGAAGGAAGCTCAAAAGTTTTCACAATTCCAAAACGTTCAATTATTGCTAGTCGAACTGTAAAGCCTGGCGCATTGAGTTAA
>JBIIAS010000028.1:0-13729 GCA_044239795.1 Candidatus Nanopelagicales bacterium
CACCTTCAAGTACTGAGACCACCGAGTTAGTGGTTCCCAGATCGATACCTACGGCTTTAGCCATTTTTTCCTCCAAGAAAGGGTTTTCGCTTATAGTCATACCCGACTCACGGCACCTGAAACCTCTAGCATCAGATACTTTGAGTCGGGTTGACTCAAGGCTTTTTAGCATACTTAAAAAGAGATTTATTGCAAATTGGGGGCTGTTTCTGTGGATAACAAGCCCTGGAATACCCTTACTTAATGCGTGTAGCCCAATTTGATGCCTTTGGTTCTCCTTTATATGTAGGTGAGCGGGATATGCCAGTGGCCCGGCCTCATGGTGTGGTTATCAAGGTTGAGGCCACTGGTCTTTGCCGCAGCGATTGGCACGGCTGGCAAGGCCACGATTCTGACATCACTGAGCTGCCTCACGTTCCTGGGCATGAATTCGCAGGTGTGATTTCTGAAGTTGGCGCAGATGTTAAGAACTGGAAAGTCGGCGATCGGGTAACAGTTCCGTTTGTTTGTGGCTGTGGTGATTGCATTGATTGCAAAGCTGGCAATGCGCAAGTTTGTCTCTATCAATGGCAGCCAGGATTTAACGGGCCAGGCTCGTTCGCTGAATACGTTCGCATTCCGCATGCTGATTTCAATGTTGTTGCACTTCCTGATTCGATGAGTTTTGAAACAGCAGCCGCTTTAGGTTGTCGCTTTGCCACGTCTTATCGCGCAGTTGTGCATGTTGGAAAAGTTCAAGCTGGTGAAACTGTCGCGGTGTTTGGTTGTGGTGGCGTCGGCCTTGCCGCAATCATGATCGCCAAATCTCGTGGCGCAACAGTTGTCGGTATTGATACCTCCAATCCAGCGCGGGATCGGGCTCGACTAGCTGGCGCGGATTACGTTTTGGATTCGATTCATGATGATGTCGTTAAGGAGATCAAGAAGTATTCACCTGCAGGTGCTGACTTAACTGTTGATGCGTTGGGAAGTATTGCCACTAGCAAGCTTGCGGTTGAATCCCTACGTCGTCTGGGACGTCATGTTCAAGTTGGTTTGTTGCCGCCTGCTGAAGTCAAAGATCAGGCCACAATTCCAATGCACACTGTGATCGGACGTGAGCTTTCAATTATGGGAAGTCACGGCATGTCAGCCGCGCACTATCCGGAAATGCTTGCCGAGATTGCAAGTGGCGTATTGCGACCTGACACATTGGTTGAACGAACTATTACCTTGGATGAAGTTCCAGATGCGTTAGCGCAACTTGGTACTAACCCTTTGCCAGGTATCACCATAATCAAGCCGTAGAGATTGCTACGCTGACAACATGGTTAGAGTTTCTGCAGAGTCCTTAGTTGAACTTCGCAAACGTCGTAGTGCAAAGTGGCGTTCGTTTCCAGAAGATGTTCTGCCATTGCCAGTTGCCGAGATGGACTATCCAATTGCAAAGCCAATCCGTGATGTACTTATCGACATGGTTAAGCGCAGCGATACCGGCTACTCAGGTATCGCGCCGGAACTGCCACAAGCTTTTGCTAACTACGCCCAGCGCAATTGGAACTGGACTGTAAACAAAGATCAGTTTTATCTAGCAACTGATGTTGGTGTGGCTGGCGTTGAAGTACTGCGCCTCTGGACCCAGCCTGGTGACAAGGTAGTTATCAATACTCCGGTCTATTTGAATTTCTTTACTTGGATCAAAGAAGCAAAGTGTGAGGTTGTTGATGTGCCACTTAATCACTTAGGTGATGAGTGGTCACTAGATCTAGCTAGCCTTGAAGATGCTTTTTCTGCAGGTGCCAAGGCATACATCCTTTGTCATCCACACAATCCAGTTGGTCACGTTTTCACTCTTGATGAGTTGGAAAAGATCGCAGAACTGGCAAAGAAATATGGAGTTTTGGTTATCAGTGACGAGATTCACGCGCCACTGATGTTCTCGGGAGCCAAATTCATTCCTTACTTAAATGTCAGTGACACTGCACGCGAAACTGGACTATGTATTACTTCGGCCAGTAAGTCTTGGAATCTTGCGGGACTCAAGTGCGCGCAGATTGTTGCGGACAATGCAGTGATCAATGACCGGTTATTGCAGCTACCAATTTCCTCACCATGGCGAACTTCTTTGTTTGGAGTTTGGGCAAGTATTGCGGCTTACAACCAAGGAGAACCTTGGCTAAACGCAGTGCTAAAGAACATTGATGAGAATCGTCATTACTTAGGAAAGCTACTTAAGAAGCATCTGCCAAAAGCCAAGTACACGGTTCCAGATGCCACTTACTTGGCTTGGATTGACTTAAGTGCATACGGACAAGAAGACGTTGCAGCTTTACTGCTTGATAAAGGCCGAGTTGCATTAAGTGGAGGCACTGACTTCGGTGGAGTCGGTAAAGATTTTGTGCGATTGAATTTGGCAACAAGTAAAGACATCATCAAGGAAGCTGTGCTTCGCATGGCTAGTGTGCTCGAGGATTAAATGTCTCACCTTGGAATGATTACCGTCGTAGTTGATGATTACGACAGCGCAATTGATTACTACACAACAGCACTTGGGTTTACTTTGATCGAAGACACCAAGGTGTCAGAGATAAAGCGCTGGGTTGTGGTCGCACCCGATGCCAACCAAGGAGCAGCTTTATTGCTTGCGCAAGCGGCATCACCGGAACAAAATGCGGCGATAGGTAATCAATCAGGTGGTCGCGTGATGTTTTTCTTGTATACCGACAACTTTGATCGCGACTATGCCCACATGGCAAAGCACAATGTTGCCTTCACGGAAGAGCCAAGACAAGAAGAGTTTGGCAAGGTAGTTGTCTTTGCAGATAAGTACGGCAACAAGTGGGACTTCATCGAACGCAAAGGTCAGTAATCATGACTTCAATTTTGGGTTATGAAATCAAAACTCCTTGGGGACCGATTGCAACATTTGTTGATGTCACAAAAGAACCAGTTGTAGTCGGCGCAGCCTTTAGTGAGATTCCAAATTTTCTTAAGAAGTCTGGTCACAAACTAAACATCGTTGAATTCAAATCCGATGCAAAACTTGCCGGCGTAACTTCAGTAGTTAAGTCCTGGGTTGATGGTGACCTTGATGCTTTCAAATCACTTAAGGTTCGTCAGCCAGGCGGCGAATTCACTCAAGACGTTTGGGCCGCGCTTCGGAAAGTTAAGGGTGGGCAGGTCATTAGCTATGCCGATTTGGCTGCAAAAGCGGGGCGTCCGCTAGCTGTGCGCGCTGCGGGCACTGCAATGGCTACAAATCTGATTGCACCAATTGTTCCTTGCCATCGCGTAGTTAAAACTGGTGGCGCGGTTGGTAACTATGGTTTTGGTATTGATTTAAAGATCAAGCTTTTGGCGCACGAAGGCGTGGAGTTTTAAAACCGCTCTAGTCTTAGTAAGTGCTTGAGATCCTGATTGTGTTTGCGATCATTTTCGGAATGAATTTACTTCCAGCATTCGCCCCACCGACTTGGACAGTTCTCGCTTACTTTGCTTTAACTTTAGGAATCTTTGTTCCACTTCTTATTGTCACCGGCGTGCTGGCAGCTTCAACTGGGCGATGGAGTTTGGCCACACTATTTCGCCGGTATCGGCATAAGCTGCCCAATAGCTACGTGAGCAACATGGAGAATGCTGCAACTCATCTGACTAAATCTCAGCATCATGCCAGAGCGCTCCTTGCCCTGTTCTTAGTCTCGCCACTTTCTTCAGCACAACTTTTTGAAGCAGCTGGAATTATGAAGTCAATTGCAATTCGCCCGTTGGTTCTGGCTTTCGCTGCTGGTCGACTTGTTACTTATAGCGTCACTGTGACTGGAGCGACCGCAGTGGCCGAATCTTCCTTTGGTGAAGTGCTACTTGCCTCGCTAACTTCACCAGCAGCAATTGCTATTCAGGTTGCGATGATTGCCGCACTTGTGGTTCTCGGTAACATCAAGTGGAAACCTCATTCGGCAGTATCATAAAAACCTCTCGCACTTGAGTTCGTAAATAGGAGAACAAATGTCATTAACAAAGGGTTACGCAGCACAGGTTGCCAACGGAAAAATTGAGCCTTGGGAATTTGAACGTCGCGAAGTTGGCGCTAATGACATTTCGATCGATATCGAGTTCGCAGGTATTTGCCACTCTGACATTCATCAGGTTAAAGAAGAGTGGGGCGAAGCAATTTTTCCTATGGTGCCTGGACATGAAATTGTTGGCACCGTAGTTGCCGTTGGCTCAGACGTTAAGGAATTCAAAGTTGGCGACATTGCTGGCGTTGGTTGCTTTGTGGATTCCTGTGGCACCTGCGAATACTGCCTTGATGGCAATGACCACTGGTGCCTTGATAATTCGGCATACACATATAACGGCATGGAGCACGATGGTGTGACGCCAACATACGGCGGTTATTCAACGAATATTGTTGTTAAGGCTAACTATGCATTGCAGGTTCCAGCAAATCTAGATCGCGCTGGCGCCGCACCATTGCTATGTGCAGGTATTACGACCTACTCGCCACTTGTTCATTGGAATGCTGGCCCAGGCAAAAAAGTTGCCGTTATGGGACTTGGTGGCCTCGGTCACATGGCGGTAAAGATTGCCGTTGCGATGGGTGCCGAAGTTACCGTGATGAGCCACAGTGAAGGTAAGCGTGAAGATGCCCTTGCTATGGGAGCCCAGAATTTTGTTGTCACATCTGACAAAGCAGAACTTAAGAAGCTTGCAAACACTTTCGATATCATCATCAATACAGTTTCAGCTGAAATTGAAATCCATCGCTACATCGGGACGCTTCGCCAATGGGGATCACTTGTTGTAGTTGGCGCGCCAGGTAAACCATATTCACTTGATGGCAGCGCTCTGATGGGAAGGCAATTAAGCCTTTCCGGCTCCGCCATTGGAAGCATCAAAGAAACTCAAGAGATGCTGGATTTCTGTGGCAAGCACAACATTGTCAGCGACATTGAAATCATTCCGGCCAGTGCAATCAATGAAGCTTACGAGCGAGTTCTTGCCAGCGATGTTCGCTACCGTTTCGTAATTGATACCGCAACCATCTAGGAAGTAACTGACATGTCTAAGCAGCGCACAGTATTAGTAACCGGTGGTTCTCGTGGAATCGGTGCCAGCATTGCAAAGCATTTTGCAGAAAAAGGTGATCGAATTGCAGTTCACTACAGTTCAAATGGCGACCTAGCCAAAGAAGTTATGGCATCACTACCTGGTTCTGGTCACATGATTGCGCAAGCTGATTTACGAGATGCCGATGCCATCAAAGTAATGGTTGATTCTGTGGCAAAAGAATTCGGTCACATCGACATCTTGATCAATAACGCTGGGGTTTTCTTTGATCACCCAATCGAATCTTCAACTTACGAAGTTTGGCAAAAAGCTTGGGCTGATACCTTGGGCGTTAATTTAACTGGCGCTGCCAATGTTTCATGGTGCGCGTTGCAACACATGCCTCGTCATGGAGATTCCCGAATCGTTAACGTTGGATCACGCGGAGCATTCAGAGGTGAACCAGTTAGCCCTGCGTATGGTGCAAGCAAAGCTGCAATTGTTGCTTTTGGTCAGTCAATCGCAAAAGCGCTTGCCCCCGAAGGTATCGGCGTTACTACTTTGGCACCGGGATTTGTTGACACTGAAATGGCTGCCGAATTACTTGATGGTCCGACCGGTGATGACATTCGGAATCAAAGTCCATTTGGTCGCGTAGCTGAACCAGATGAATTAGCGCGGGCGATTTATTTCTTGGCTTCCAAAGATTCACTTTGGGCAAGTGGCGCAGTTCTAGATTTCAACGGCGCTTCATACTTGCGAATGTAGTTAGCTTTCTTCTTCCCAGGCTTTTCGTAAATTGGCTCGAGCCCTGGAAAGTGCTGCTCCAGCACCACCTTCCGAAATTCCTAAGGTTGTCGCTAGTTCCTTACCTGATAAACCTTCCCAGGCAGCTAACCGTAAAACTTCTCGATCTTTCTGTGGAAGCTTTTGCCACGACCGCTTGAGTTGGTCATTTGTGATTACTTCGTCTGCGCAGTCCGGTTCAATTTCAGTTAAATCAAAGTTGGCAGGAATTGGATCATTTTTGCGATGAGCATTCGCCAAGACATTCCAGGCAGTCCGATAAAGCCAAGGTAATTCCGAGCCATTAGGGATTGAACTCATTTTTTGTAAGGCGATTAGAAAGACGTCACCGGTCAGATCTTGTGCATCATTGCCAATGTGTCGACGAGAGATGTATCGATAAACCTCTGGGGCATATCGGTCATAGAGCTGGTCAAAATCCAGTTCAGACACGATTTCTCCTTTTGGTTTGGATACTACTTAACCTATGTCTCTACTCTTCTCTTTCTTTCATCAATCCCCTCAATTTAGGGCCAAAATGCATGAAAGATTCTGGTTGCTATTGACATAAGAAAGGTAAGGACAAGGGAGAAGTTATGACCAACGAATTCAATGGCACAGAAAAAGACCAGGCTTGGGTTGCATTAACTGCAAATGACCCGGCACAGCACATGTCTAAGCCGGAATTGGATGCTCTGAAGGCGTCCGTGCTATCTGAAGCAATCAAGGTTGCTCCTATTTCTAAGCGCTCATGGTTAGCGCCGGTTGCTGTGGCAGCTAGCGTTGCGCTCTTTGTTGGTGGTGGCGCTGGATACACAATCGCAGCGCAGTCAAATTCACCTGCTCAAAACATTGTTTCTGCTCCTAATCTTGAAATGGGATCTGCGGCCGGAGCGCAAGATGCGAAGATGTCGTCCAGTGCTGTTTGGGGTGGCCGGCCATTTCTCGAGGCTGACTCAGGAATTTCAGATAGTAGTGGGACTCAAGTTGGTTACACCTTTGATGCCAGTGATGTGGATCGACAGACTCAGCTGCAACTAATTGCTGATGTGTTTGGAATTGAAGGAAAGGTTTCAGGTAGCAAAGCAGATGGATATCTAGTTGGTGATCCAAACTTCATAACTGCGACGGCACAAACAAGTGGCGCAAGTTGGGACTTAAGTCAGTTGATCACTTGGAGCTACAGCGATTCATCGGTGACGCCTCAATATTGCGGTGAGAATTTCCCAATGTATGACACCAAATCTTCTGGTGGTTCATCAGTTGCTTTGCCTGGAACTGAAGTAGCAACATCTGAACCAGCACCAACTGTGGTTCCGGAACCAATGCCTACTGTAGTTCCAGAGCCAGAACCAACCGTGGTTCCAGAGCCAGAACCAACCGTGGTTCCAGAACCAGAACCAACCGTGGTTCCAGAACCAATGCCTACTGTGGTTCCAGAACCAATGCCCGCACCGACTGAATGTGTTCAGCCTTCAGGAAGCCTGCCGACAGATGATTCTGCACTTGCACTCACTAAGGAAAAGTTTTCCGCATTAGGTTTCGATCCAACTTCAGCTAATTGGACGGTAGTTGATGGCGGTGGAATGTGGGGATACAGTAGCGAACTTTCAAGTGCATTCAAGCTAGTAACTGCGAAGGTCTTAGTTGATGGATTTGACAGCAAGCAATCTTGGTCGATGGTGGTTGGCCCTGACGGAGCCATCGTTAGCGCTAATGGATTCTTTGCAAAACTTGTTCCGACGGCTGCATACGAAATTGTTGGGGCTAAATCTGCAATTGAGCGTTCCCAAAGTGGTCTATGGATGAATTTACCTCCACAAGAAGTTCAGCGAGACAACATGGTTTACCCAATGCCTCTGGGAACAAATCAAGCTGTGGAAACACAAGTTAAGCGCAACTCATCTGGTCAACCAATCTTGGATGGCGGTTTAGATCGAGTAACTATTGCGAGTGCTGAGAAGACTTTGATCTCTTGGTATCTAAACGATGGTTCTACTATTTTGCTTCCGGCATATTTACTCAGCGAAAGCAGTGCAGACGATTCCCGCCAATGGTTACAGCTTTCGATTGCTGATAAGTACGTTGACTTTAGTTAGTTAGCTACGTTGCCGACGGCGATACCAAGCCCAGGCAACAATTATCGCCAATACTCCAAATGTTTGATAGATGTGTGTGCTGTGAACATGAAAGAACCCGGATAACCCACTATGGGTTTCCGTTGTTTCGTTAACAGAAGCCTTTGGAAAGATTCCGTCTGTAGCAACTGCAAATTGAAAGCTTCCATTTACAGCATGACCATCGTCAAACACAGCCCGGTAGTTAACATCGTAAACGCCTTGTTGATTTATTGACTGATCAAGTGCAATAGAAATCTGCGCACCGTCAACTAATGTCTCACCAATCGAAACTGTTGCCCCGTCAGGTGCAGTAACCAAAAGGGTGTTTGCAGCTGTACCAGTTACTTGGGTTACAGGTGAACCAAAAGTGACTGATGCGGTAGGCGGCAATTCGACTACGGCAGTTTGGTACTCGGGATTGGTTGATACAACTCCTGAATGTGCAGACACCGAAGGCACAAATGCCAACAACAATGTTGTGGTTAATGCCACACCTGCAAAAGCCTTACGAATCATGGAATGCTACCAAGTTTCAAAACTAGGGTTCGAATCTTCTCTTAGTATAGGAGCATGCGTTTACCTCGGGCTTTAGCTGCGACTGCAGCACTTTGGCTCTCGGGTATCGTCGCCCATGGACTCGCACAAGGCACATTTATCGAACTCAGTCGGGTATTGATTCTCTCGGCATTGATTTTCCTGCCAACCTTGATGTTTATGCCCAAGATAACCGCTGGCCCAGTCTTGGCTTCCGTAGTAACCGTTGCTCAATTGGTTGGCCACTTTATTTTGGGTGGAAATTCAAGTTCTTCTAATGAGATGTTTGCAACTCACGTGATTGTTGGAATCGCAACCTACTTCTTGATTAAGAATTTAGATGAACTACTCAATTCAATTGGTGAATTTGTTTCATTCCTCTTCCGGCCGGGTTTTTCAATACTTGAGCCACAATTAATTCCAATTAAACAGCAACGGGCATCTGGTCCAACTCAGCTTTGGGAATCTCATCTTGATACGCGTTCATGCGGACGTCGCGGCCCGCCACTTAATTCCTAAACCTGTTTTGTCTTTGGGATCAGTCTTTCGACTAGATCTATCTTGCAATTCATAAAACTACTTAAGGAATTAATTAATGAAAAAATTACTATCAATCTTTGCTGTGCTCGGATTAAGCATTTCCGCTCTAACAGCTTGCAGTACATCTGATTCAGCTATTTCAGTAATCACAATTAGTGATCCCGTTGTGCGCGCGAATGATGAAATGTCAATGCAAAATGAAGCAACTGGAAAATACATGACTGGTTCATTCATGACGATTGCCAACTCAAGTGACGAGGAAATTTATCTAACTGGTGGCTCATCAGATGCTGCGGCAATCATTGAGATTCATGAAGTTATCAATGGTGAAATGCTTCCAATGTCTGATGGATTGGCGGTTCCAGCAAATGGTGATGTAAAACTTCGCATGGGTGGATACCACGTGATGTTGATGGAGCAGGCTAAAGAACTCAAGGCTGGCGAGGAAGTAACCGTTACCTTGAACTTCAGCAATGGTGAATCAGTTGATTACACAGCTCCAGTAAAGATGATCGCAATGGACGATGAAGTCTATGGCGCAGAGATGATGCCGTAATTCAATGAAAAAACAAAGCGCAATCGCGCTTGCAATTCTGGTTGGCGGCCTTGCACTGGTCGCCAACCAGATTGCGGCACCTTGGGATAACAATGAATCTGATTTGGGTTCACAAACTGTGCCGTTTTATGGTGCACATCAATCTGGAATTGAGATGCAACGACAGGCAAACGTCACACTTGTTGCGTTGAATTTGATTGAAGGTTCAGATATCGAGAGCGTTGGCCGAATGATGCGCGTCTGGACTTCCGATGCAGCTCAATTGACGCAGGGCAAACCTTTGCTCACGGACTCACAGGCCGAGATGGCAGAAAATCCGGCGAATCTAACCATCACATTTGGATTTGGATATTCGCTCTTCGAAAAAATTGGCAAACCAGAATTATGGCCAATAGCTGAAACGGCCATACCCGCCTACAAAATAGACAAGCTTGAAGGCCGCTGGGATAACGGTGACGTATTGATTCAAGTTGCTGGTGATGATCCAAACAGTGTTTTTCATGCGGTGCATGAACTGGTTCGCGATGGTGCACCGTTTGCGACTTTAGCCTGGCAACAACGCGGGTTTGTTAATGCAGCTGGCGTTAATGAAGGTGAGGATAGTAGAAATTTGCTAGGCCAGGTTGATGGAACTGCAAATGCCAAGATTGGTACCCCAGAGTTTGCTGAGCGAACTTGGGTGCAGGACGGCAAACTTACCGATGGCACGACCATAGTTATTCGCCGAACTCGAATGAATTTTGGAACATGGGACACGCTTTCAACAACCAATAAGAATTTAGCGCTTGGTCGAACTTTGGCTGATGGGGCTCCATTGTCAGGTGGCGACGTAAACACGCCTATGGACTTTGGTGCAACTAATCACGAAGGTGAGCCAGCTATTCCTGACAACGCACATGCCAAATTGGCTTTCACTGACAACAACCAAGGGATTTCTCGTCGTAGTTGGAACTATGACGATGGATATCTAACTGATGGCACGCATGATGCTGGGCTAATCTTCACCGCCTTTCAAGCCGACCTCGAGCGCTATCTAAAGATTCAGGCGATCCTTGCAGAAATGGACGCACTAAACGCATGGACAACACCGGTTGGTTCTGCGTTATTTGTGATTCCGCCTGGCGTTGCTGAAGGTGAATGGATAGGTCAGGATTTACTAGAACCATAATCGGCTGGTAACTCACCGATACGAATTAAGCGAGCAATGGCTGCTTCTTCCATAGGTGAAGCTGGGCCGAGGGCCAAGCGAAGTGAAGTTAAGATTCCCCGCGTAATTGGCCCTGCCACCTTTAAGCTCTTGCCCTTAAGTCCAAGCATCTCTTGAAATTCGGCAGGGATGGATGCAACTGCTCCGTCGAACATTCGATCGTAGGCAAGTAGTGCCGTCTTCGATAGTGGTGGCTTGCGAATGAATTCCACAACTCGTTTAGTTGTTTCGCTTGTGGCCAGAGTGCCTTCGTCTCGATAGCGCTTGATCTCACGCTTTAGTTCAGCCCGGGACATTGGAGCAGTTGTCAGTCCAAGTGGTGCAACTGACTTTGACCACTGGGAGACGTACTCATCAGGGCCACCAGGAATTTCTTCGGCGCCATAAAGTTCGTGGGTAGTTAGAAATGAATCTGTAAATGCTATGTGAACCCAAGCTAGTAGATCGGAGTCTGCAGCTTTGTAAGCCTTAGTTTCGCCATTACTTGCTTGGTATTCACCCTTCACGTGATCGTGCATGCGATTAACGCGCGCAGATTCATTCGCAAGCGCTTCGGCTGAACCGAAGGTTGCAATAGTTAACCACTTTGTGGTTCCAGCAAGGCGGCCAAGTGGATCATGTTCGTAACGTGAATGCTGCTCGACTCCAGCAAGGCTTCCCGGATGCAATGCCTGCATAAGTAATGCGCGAATCCCGCCAACTAAAGTTGCGACGTCGCCATGCACAACCCAAGGCGCATCATGCGGAAGGTATAGCCCTCGGGTTTCCCCTGACTCCACAGCGTCCATCCAAGGCGGAACACCATCTTCGGTGTTTGTAATGATTCGGCGGAATCGAGTGCCAAAGCGTTCTTGTAACGCATTTGTTGCCACGCGATTTCTCCTTGTTTGCTTGCCTACCTTACAAATCTACGAGAAGAAAGCTACTGTCGCAGAACTTCATTATCGCTCACACTAAGCAGGTTCACAAAGTGGCAAACTGGTCAGTATGGACTACACAAACATCATTGATTTGATGGATCAACATTTCGCTAATCATTTATCCGAGAAGAAAATTCCTGGCCTTGCCTATGGGTTGATCAAAGATGGCAAGTTATTCCACTCCAAGGGATTCGGTGAGACCGTCCTAGATACAAACACTTTTCCTGATAAGTCCAGTGTGTTTCGCATTGCATCAATGACAAAGAGCTTTACCGCCACTGCAATCCTGTTACTTCGTGATGCTGGAAAGCTACGCCTTGATGATGACATCACAATTTATCTGCCATGGACCGACAGCATTGGGATTCCTGATTTTGGTCACGTAATCACGATTCGCGATTTGCTAACTATGAATGCTGGTTTTCCAACCGATGATCCTTGGGGTGATCGACAAGAGAGCTTGGAAATTGAAACCTTCGATGACTTGGTTAGCCAAGGGCTTTCGTTTACTCGCGCGCCGCGAATGGGATTCGAGTATTCAAATCTTGGCTATGCACTATTAGGTCGCATCATCAGTGTTACAAGTGGAGTGGATTACTTAGATTTTGTTAAGTCAGCAATCCATCAACCACTTACGATGTCATCGACAACATTTCATCAATCAGAAGTTTCACCTGACCAGTTTGTGCAAGGTTACGCAGAGTTCGCAAGTGGCTTCGTGTCTGAGCCGTTAACTGTCCCGGGTGCATTTAGTGCAATGGGTGGATTGCTTAGCAACATCGAAGACTTAGCTAAATGGGTATCTGGTTTTCAATCCGCTTGGAATGAAACATCTGATCACCCATTACAAAAGTGGAGTCGACGTGAAATGCAAGAACCACAGCGACATGCTCGTACTGCAGCGTTTACTGATCCACACACCGATCAGATCAAATCAATCACAACGTCTTACGGCTACGGATTGTTAGTTGATGATGATTCTTTGTTAGGGCGCTTTGTTTCACACAGTGGCGGCTATCCAGGCTTCGGATCTCACATGCGCTGGCATCCAGAATCTGGTTGGGGAATTGTGGCCCTCGGTAACCGAACTTATGCGCCAATGATGCCTGTTGCGAGTGAAGCAATGAACATAATTATTCGAGATCACTTCAATGCAGATGCTCGGGTGGAATCTAGTCTTTGGCCAGAGACCATAGGGGCTATGTCTGCGATAGAAGAATTGCTTGAATCTGGAAATCAATCGATAGCCGATGAATGGTTTGCCGTGAACATGGACTTAGACCAGCCAAGATCTGAGCGAATGGCAGCTCTTTCTGGAGTAGTTGGAAATGGCTCCAAAATCTCTCGGGCACCTGAAAGTCTGAAAGGCACAACTCCAGCACACGCTAAGTGGCAGGTAACCAGTGATAGCGGACTTATTGAAATTGAAATCCTTTTAACACCAACCAAGCCTCCAAAAGTTCAAACATTACGGGTGGTTAAAGTCCCATCGTGAGTAATAACGTCACTCTGAAGTGTCTAAGATAAATAGAGTGTGTACTTCACCACTGAATCGAAAGTGCTCAGATGTCTAAGCCAAATGGCAGTTCTGTTAAAGATCCTTCACATCCACATAAGGCCAGCACCTCTGCTTTAGTTTTGGGCGCAACCGGCGTGGTATTCGGAGATATCGGAACTAGTCCGATTTACGCCATGAAACAAACCTTTATAATTTCGGGCTCCGAGCCAGACCAAATTTATGGCATTGCATCCATGATTTTTTGGGCTTTGATGCTCGTTGTTTCATTGAAGTACCTAACCTTTGTGATGCGAGCAGACAACAAGGGTGAAGGCGGAATGCTTGCCCTACTTTCTTTGATGCCTGACACAATTCGATCACCACGATCCAGAAAGAATCTGGTTGTCCTTATCTTGGTTTTGATAGGTACCAGCCTGCTATTTGGTGACGGCGTGCTAACGCCCGCAATTAGTGTGCTTTCAGCGACAGAAGGGTTGGCACTACTAAATCCTGATCTGGACGTAGTTGCAGTTCCTGCCA
>JBIIAS010000137.1:0-3520 GCA_044239795.1 Candidatus Nanopelagicales bacterium
TGCTCCATTTGATCTGATTTCGCTTAACTCGCATGACGCCGATCGTGTAGAGCGCTGCTGCTACCAAGCAGATGGTCAACATAAACCATTCCGGATTCCAGCCAAAGATGATCGTTGAAAGTGTTGGTGGAGGCGGATAGGCAAATCCAAGAATCTCCTCGCCCGCGGAATTCAGTGGCGCAGAAATTCGACTCATTGGTGTGGAGTGAAGCGCAACACCAACACCAATCGCGGTGGCCATGATCGCCACTTCAGCTGACAAGAACTTCGTCAAACTTCCAGTGGATGTAAGTCTGGCTCTGATTTGAATCGCAAGCAGCATTAGTAAGGCGAAAAACACAACCTTTAGAATTACGATCTGCCCATAACGACTCAGCCATAGATCGCTGATTGAATCAAGCCGCGCATAGGCTGCAGCAATACCCGAGATCGCCAGCACTGCGACACTAGTTGCAGCTAAAGCCGAGAATCTAGCCACCACTTTTACATCTTTAGCTTTCACAAAAGCTGAAACTGCCCACAAGCATCCAACCCAAGCGCTCATAGCTAGACCATGGGCAACCGATGAAGTTAATGCAAGCGAGTGACTGCCCAATGAAGCGGCATGGCTATTGAGCAATGGTGCAGCGATACCGGCTCCCGCTAGTGCGGCTAAAAGCGCAATTGCATTTAGAGAAACTAAAAACACTCCAGCGATGGCAATTGTGAGAGCAATTAGTGCGGTGATCATGTAGCTTCGCGATGGTGGCAAATACATCAGGTATGTAGCGATGAATCCTTGCCTAAAGATCTCTCTAAATGGCACGCCCAAAACATTGGCCATTGTGGTCAGACCAGCAATGACTGCAGACAATGACCAAATTGCAGCCATTGCACTGGCGTGCAGAACTGCAGAGCGACCTTCGCGCGAAATTGTCTCGCTAGAAGTTGGCGCAATAAATGCCCAGGTAACCAGCAAACCAAAAACTCGAAGTCCAAGAACTACATGTGCAAATATCGCAAACTGCAAAGTCCAACTGGTGGCTTGACCCGAGTCAGGTATTCCTTCGGGAAGTGGAGCCCAAGCACCACCACCATAAATAAGAACCGCAGAAAATGAAATTATTGCAAGCAGGAAAATTCCTAGTCTTGCAATAAATCCACTCATTAAGTCTTACTTACTACGTCGCAGGTATAACCCAGCAGCAACTAGACCAGCCAAAGACACGATAGCGATCACAAGAACTAGGTTGCTGCTGCCTTCTTCGGCTGGCGCATCATCAATTGCAAGTGGCATCGCAATTGCTTCTGGCGTTGCCATCGCAGTCATCATTGGTTCTGCTGAAGCACTTGGCTCTGCGCTTGCGGCTGGACTTGGAGCCATGCCACCTTCAGCGGCTGCGGTGTAGTTAAACACGAATTCGCCACTTTCAACGTGACCATCTTGAGCTGTAGCTCGCCATTGCACGGTTACTAAACCTGGAGTTAAGCCAGCTGGCCAAGGAATTGAAAGACTTGCACCCTCAAGTGTTGGGGCAGGAGATTCTAAAGTCGCGCCGCTTGAATCTACAACGACAATTGCTGCGCCATCCACCAATGGTGGCTCACTGAATGTAAGCGAAATAGTTTCTTGGGCAGCCAATACGTCTGAATCTGCAGCTGGTGAAGTACTAACTAAATCTGTGTGGGCATTCGCAGCAGAGATTGGGGCAAGAACTCCAAGTGCTGCTAAAAGGATTGTGCCGACAATTCGCTGGGTTTTTTTGAAAGAAGTCATACTCTTAGGGTACGCGAGCGATCATGAGGAATCGAACTTGCCATTGCTGCCTAGACAGACTTCGCGCTAGTAATTCATCCCGTAGATATTGAGTTTTTCAGATTTTTAGACCTGTTGGCACTGCTATGCCAAGCGTTGAGTAATCTTGATCACGTGTTGCTATCTGACAAAGACATAAAGACCCAAATCGAGTCGGGCCGGGTTGGAATTGACCCATATGAACCAGCCATGGTTCAGCCATCGAGCATTGATGTTCGCTTGGATAAATTCTTCCGAGTATTTGAAAATCACCGTTACCCACACATCGATCCGTCAACAGAGCAAACAGATTTAACGCGTGAAGTTGAAGCAAATGGTGATGAACCATTCGTATTGCATCCAGGCGAGTTCGTGCTTGGCAGCACTTATGAAGTTGTAACTTTGCCAACCAACATCGCTGCCCGCCTAGAGGGTAAGTCAAGTTTGGGACGACTTGGTCTTTTAACTCACTCAACTGCAGGATTCATTGATCCAGGATTTTCCGGTCACGTGACACTAGAGCTTGCCAATGTGGCAACGCTGCCAATCTTGCTTTATCCCGGAATGAAAATCGGACAAGTTTGCTTCTTCCAAATGACTTCAGATGCTGAGCATCCATATGGTTCAAGTGTTTACGGCTCGAGATACCAAGGTCAGCGTGGACCAACACCTAGCCGATCACATGCAAACTTTCATAGGACGATAATTTCCTAATTACTTTTGCTTGACTCGATCCAAAAGCAAAGTAGCAACATCCACAACTTCAGCTGCAGGTTCGCCGCCGGCTTCTTGACCGCGAACCGTGACTGCATCGTTGAGCATCACCGAACAGAATGGACAAGCAACTGCAATCTTGGTTGCTCCTGTTGAAAGCGCCTCGTCACCACGATTCATGTTTACGCGAGTGCCAATTGTTTCTTCCATCCACATGCGGCCACCACCAGCACCACAGCAGAATGACTTCTCTTTATTGCGATCCATTTCAACCAAGTTGATACCAGGCATGTTGGTGATCAATTCACGTGGTGGCATGTAAATCTTGTTGTGACGACCTAGGTAGCACGGATCGTGATAAGTAACAGTCTCATCTTCTGGCGTCAACATGGTTAGGCGTTCTTCGCTAACTAATTGATTCAATAAAACGGTGTGATGTACGACTTCGTAGTCACCACCAAGTTGTGGGTATTCGCGCGCAATTGTATTTAAGCAATGCGGGCAAGTAACAACGATTCGTTTGGCACCAATTTCGTTAAGTACTTCAACGTTTTGTGCAGCCTGCATCTGGTACAAGAATTCATTACCAGCGCGACGAGCGGGATCACCAGTACAGGTTTCACCTTCACCAAGAACCATGAACTCAATGCCTGCAGTATGTAGCAGTTCAGCAACCGCCTTTGTGGTGCGCTTTGCCCGATCGTCATATGCACCAGCACAGCCAACCCAGAACAGGTATTCCACGTCGGCTGGGATCTTGTCTTCACCATCCATGCCAAAGACGCGAACTGGGAATTCAACTTCTTCGATCCATGTCAGGCGGCCACTAGTGTTCATGCCCCATGGATTGCCCTTAGTTTCAAGGTTCTTAAACAAGCCATTCAATTCAGCTGGGAATTCAGACTCAACGAGAACTTGGTGACGACGTAGGTCCATGAAGTGATCCACATGTTCAATATCGACAGGGCATTGCTGAACGCATGCACCACAGGATGTGCAAGACCAAAGTGCGTCGTAGTCAATAACTGCACC
>JBIIAS010000138.1:0-3487 GCA_044239795.1 Candidatus Nanopelagicales bacterium
ACGCTGGCGCAATTCTTTCGAACGCCCGTTAGTCCAACTCATCGCGCACTAGATGACGCACGCGCAACTACATCTGTATTGCATGGGCTTATTGAACGAGTTGGGAACTTAGGAGTTCATGACCTCGAAGGCTTGCAAACCTACAGCGGTCCGGCAACTGAGAAGCGAAGGCGTAAGCGCTACCTAGCAGATGGACTTCCAGAAAAGCCTGGTGTCTACATTTTCTACGATGGAAACAATCGACCACTTTATGTGGGCACATCCACAAACATCAGAAAACGAGTAATGTCCTACTTCACTGCAGCTGAAACCCGAAGTCGAATGACTGCAATGGTTGAACTAGCCCAGCGAGTAGATGCTCACGTTTGCAACACACAACTTGAGGCATCAATTCGGGAGTTGCGGATGATTAACGAATTGCGCCCCACTTATAACTTCCGCTCTAGGAATCCAGAGAAAACTACTTGGGTAACTATGACTAGTGAAAGGTTTCCTCGACTTTCACTTTCTCGTCAATCTCACTTGCCTGACACTGATCGCATTGCCATTGGTCCTTTCCGTAATGGAACTAGTGCGGAGTTGGCTATGCATGCAATGCATCAGGCAACTGATGTTCGTCAATGCAAAGATCGCATCACCAGCAAGTCTTCTCTTTCACCCTGTGTGCTCTATGAAATGAAGAAATGCATTGCACCTTGTTTAACTGGTGCAGACACCGTTGGCTATGAAGAGATTGTCTCCGAAGCAAATTCAATTCTTACTGGTAGTTCCTCTGCCGTCTCGAAAAAATTAATGGAGAAAATCGTTGAGCTGGTGAACGATGAAAAATTTGAAGATGCTGCGCTAATTCGTGACCGGATGCATGCATTGGAAGATGGTGTTTACCGCTCAACGCGGTTGCGAGAGATTTCGGCTATCCCGCTTTTGATTGCTGCCCAACTTAATCCAGCAGGTGGCTGGGAGATTCATGCAATTACTCACGGACGATTTGCAGCAGGTGCTGTTGCTCCCCCAGGCGTTGACCCTAAGCCTTTTGTGCTTGAGTTAAAGAATTCCCTGCCGTCGGATATTTCGCTGCCAACCCTGGTTTCTGAAGTTGAAATGATCCTTAAATGGCTAGGTGATGGCGTAACTCGACTAGTGGAAATCACTGATGGACATACTTGGCAGCATCCAATTTCAGCCCGAATTCGGGCAAGTGAACTAGTTGGCAGCTAGCGCGTAGCGCTGACTAACTGAAACCCAAACGTCTAGCAAGGACTTGGCTGCGCCAGTATCGAGAGAGCTGTAGGCAACCGGAAGCGCACGAGAAATCCGCTGAACTGTAGGATCTTCGGTTAAACCGAAACGCTTGGCTCCCTTTGCTGCATCGTAAGCAACCATTGTCGCTGCTGCATTTAATGCAACCACGTCTCGGATTGCTCCGTAGTTTCCATCCGATCGACCGGCAACTATTTCTCGCACGACTTGAGCATTGAATTGTGCATCGCCTCCTCGGAGTTGTTCCAAAGTTGCAGGCTGCAAACCAAGTTCACTTGGTTGCAACAAAGATTCACGCAAGGCACCAGAAGTTACATCCCAAATTTGTGTCGGCGCTGAAGTTGAAAGTTCGTCTAGGCCATCTGTGCTTCGGACAATGATGGACTTGAATCCTCGATCAAGTTGGACTTGCGCCAACACTGGTGCAAGTCGAATGTCTGCGCAGCCTAAAAGTGCAGCGTCAGGTTGACCTGGATTTGATAACGGTCCCAAAACATTAAACACAGTTGGTACACCAAGTTCTTTTCGAACATTTGCGGCGTACTTCATTGCTGGGTGATGAGATGGCGCGAAGCAAAACGCTATTCCTGCCTCAGCAACACATGAAGACAAAAGACTTGTTGGCATGTTGATTGCTACCCCGAGTGCCTCCAGGACATCGGCAGTCCCTGCTTTAGAGGAAATAGCTCGGTTTCCGTGCTTCAGTACTGGAAACCCAGCACCAGCAACAGTTAGTGCGGCCATGGTAGAGATGTTTACGGTGTGAGCGCCATCGCCACCCGTTCCAACCACGTCAACTGCAATTCGATCTAAGTTAACTTCAATTGCATTAGCGAGCATTGCTTTAACCATGCCGCTAACTTCTTGCGGAGTCTCACCTTTTACTCGAAGGCCAATTACTAGACCGGCTAGTTGAGAATCAGTGGCGGTGCCGGACATCATTTCATTCATGGCCCAGAAGGCTTGATCAAATGACAAGTCGCTTCCAGAAACTAATGTCCCTAGAACTTGTTTCCAGCTATCTTCGGTCATGATCGAAGATTTTCCCTACTGGGAAATTGAATTTCGTGACTTGAGTAACTCTAAACAGGCATTCACAACAGCTCGTGGATCAATTGGATGAGCTACAACTGCATCGGCGCGTGACCAAGTTGCCAACCAACGGTCATCTACCCGACCCACTAGTACTAAAACTGGTGGGCAATTGAAAATCTCGTCCTTAAGCTGACGGCAAAGTCCCATGCCACCGGATGGCGTTGCTTCCCCATCCAAAATCAGTAAGTCAAACGGCCTGGAATCTACAGCGGCAATTACGGCAGGCTGGGTTGCGCACTCGAGGATCTCAACATCCCCAAAATCAACGGATGGACGCCGCCCCAGGCTGATTTTGATGCTGGCACGAACGGCAGAGTCATCGCTATAAACAAGCACTTTGAGAGTGGGGGCACTGTTAGACACCCCAAAAGAGTATCCGACCACCGAGTCGAATTGGTAACTGGGATTGTCCATTTGGGGCAGTGCAATGCAATAGGTCACATCGAGCCAGTTTTAGCCATCCTGCGGGGATTTTCCTCTAGGCAGTAGGTAAACTCAAGGGGTGAGTACAGCTACCCCCGTCAGAGTCCCAAGCCAGGCCGAACGCCCAAATATGGTGTCAATCGGCACAATTGTTTGGCTATCAAGTGAGTTGATGTTCTTCGCAGCCTTATTTGCGATGTACTTCACGCTTCGTTCCGTAAATCCAGAATTATGGGCAGAGGAAGTCGAGCTACTCAATCTGCCATTTGCCTCGTTTAACACCACAATCTTGGTGCTTTCATCTGTTACCTGTCAGCTTGGAGTCTTTGCGGCTGAGCGCGGTGACGTAAAGGGATTACGTAAGTGGTTTGTAATTACTTTCTTGATGGGCTTTTACTTCGTTGCCGGTCAGGTTTATGAATATGCAATTTTGGTACACGAAGGACTTACTCTTTCTGCAAATGCCTACGGATCCGCTTTCTACCTAACAACCGGCTTCCACGGATTGCACGTGACCGGTGGACTCATTGCATTCCTATTTGTATTGGCTCGCACTTATGCAACTAAGCACTATTCACATAAGCAAGCAACAACGGCAATCGTGGTTTCTTACTACTGGCACTTCGTAGACGTAGTTTGGATTGCCCTGTTCGCAACTATCTACTTAATTCAATAACGATCGTTTATAAGTTTTCATTTCAGATAATAG
>JBIIAS010000139.1:0-3472 GCA_044239795.1 Candidatus Nanopelagicales bacterium
ATGCAGCCCGATGGCGAGGACTTACTCATCTTTGCTGTTGGATCTTGCAGATCCTGAATTTTTGCAGTCCCCTTTACGATGTGTGCTTCTGGAACTGTGAAGGTGTCACCGAAACGACCATTGAATCGAATCGCAAGGTCGCGAGTAAGTTCTAGATGCTGACGTTGATCTTCACCAACTGGAACTGCGTTGGCTTGATAAAGCAAAATGTCGGCAGCTTGCAAGATTGGATAAGTCAGCAAACCAACGCTTGCGGTAGCTGCGCCACCTTTTGCAGACTTGTCTTTGAACTGGGTCATACGATTTGCTTCACCTAAGCCGGTGATCGAAGACATGACCCACATCAACTGGGCATGTTCTGGCACATGACTCTGTACAATCAACGTTGATTTGTTCGGATCGATTCCAAGAGCTAGAAGTTGGGCATAAGACAGTAAAGTTCGATTCCGAAGCGTCTTTGGATCCTGTTCGACAGTGATCGCGTGCATGTCTGCAATGAAATAAACACAGTCATGGGTTTCTTGCATGGCCACCCAGTTTTGCAGCGCACCTAGATGGTTACCAACATGGAAACTATCGGAGGTTGGCTGGATGCCAGATAAAACGCGCGGTGTCATTCCTCTATTGTGGCAGAACGAACGACGCGAATTCGGGACACCCTTCGGCCATCCATTTCTAATACCGACAAAGATCCCGCTTCAATCTCAATCTCGTCACCAACCATAGGAATTCGACCCAATTGCGCGGCCATGAATCCAGCCGCCGTATCGTATGGTCCTTCCGGCAATTCCATCAAAGTTTCCTCAAGGAAGTCATCCAGATTTAGTAGGCCATCGACAACGACGTCCTTCCCTGGCGGAATCACACCTTCGGAAGCATCAGTGTCATATTCATCGCGAATGTCACCAATAAGTTCTTCAACAAGATCTTCCATTGTGATGATTCCTGCAGTGCCACCATATTCATCAACCACGATTGCCATGTGAGCGTTTGTAGCTCGCATATCGGTTAGCGCTGGGATAACTCGCTTAGTTCCAGGAAGTCTTGCAACATCTCGAACCAAGTCACCCACTCGAATTGAGCGTTCCCGGATTTCTGGATCCAGTAAGTCTCGTACGTGCACAAATCCCAAAATGTCATCTTCTGAGTCATCTGACACTGGATAACGCGAGTGTGGTTTGTCAGCAACAATCTTCACTGCCTTGAACACAGGTAAGTCAGCGTCGAGAAACGCGACTTCAGTTCGCGGAATCATAACTTCGCGAATCTCGCGCTCGCCCGCTTCGAAAACATCATCGATAAGTTCACGCTCAGCATGGGTTAAGTCTTCATGCATAGCAACCATGCCTCGAAGTTCCTCACCAGAAATCTGCTCTTTCCCTGCTTGCGGGTCACCACCGACAACTCGAAGTAACGCATCAGAGGATCGCGAAAGCAACCAAATAAATGGCGCAGTAAATTTTGCAACCAAATCCAAAGGGGTTGCCAGTATGAGTGCAAAACGTTCAGAGTGCTGAATGGCTAATCGCTTGGGAGTTAGCTCGCCAACGACTAAGGAAAGATATGCAATAAGTACTGTGGCAGAAATGAATGCCACAGTTTCAGCAACACTTTCGCTCAGTCCCCAAGAAACTAACTGGGGCGAAAAGATTGGCACGATTCTTGAGGCACCAAAACCTGCTGACAAGAATCCCATCAGAGTTACGCCAACCTGAACTGCGCCCAAGAAACGATTTGGATTAAGCATCAACTTTTCGAGTCGTCGCCCACGTCTACCAGTTGCTGCAAGTTTCTTTACTTGACTGTCGCGCAGCGAAATCAGCGCAACTTCAGCTGCTGCAAAAACGCCACCGATAATTGTGAACAGCAAAACGATTGTCATCGTTTGCCAAAAAGTCCCCATAGGGAGAGTCTACAAGTTAAATTTCGCCGTTACTGGGGCGTGATCGCTCCACCTTTGCGCATATGAATCCGCTCTACCAACCACGATTTCCTTGCAGTGTGGTGCCAGTGCAGAATTAGCAACGTGGTAATCAATTCTCCAGCCAGCATTGTTATCAAAGGCCTGTCCACGCCACGACCACCAGGTATACGGACCTTCGACTTCGCCAGCATGCTTTCTTCCTAAGTCAACTACTCCAACTTTGTCGAACCACTTATCAAAATAGGCACGCTCTTTGGGAAGAAATCCAGCTTTGGTTAAGTTGCCTTTCCAGTTCTTAATGTCGAGTTCGCGGTGACCAACATTAAAGTCGCCGCAAGCAAGAAAAAGGTCATCAACTTTCTGGGCAGCTTGAAATCTTTTTGTCATTGCTTCTAGGAATCTATACTTTTCTTGCTGAACAGGTTTCTCAGCATCACCGGAGTGAACATAAACCGATGCAACTGTCATTGGACCTTTTTTAGTTTCAATTTCTGCCTGGACCCAACGTCCAGTGTCAGCAAATTCCTTTGGTCCGACTCCAGTTTTGATTTTGCTCAACTTTTTGGTGCTCAGAATTGCTACCCCAGCATGCCCAAGGCGTGCACTTGAATCATGAGCTACATGCAAATCAGACAATCCAGCTGCGGCTAGAACTTCATGCAACTGATCGGTAGTTGCACGAACTTCTTGCAGGCAAACTACATCAGCATTGCCTACATCAAGTTGGCCCTTTATCCAATCGAATCCACCACGCTTTAGTGCAGCGCGAACGCCATTTGCATTAGCTGAAATTACGCCAAGCATGAATTAAGCCGACATTGCTTTCTGCAAATTTTCATTGATCGCTGCCAAGAAATCTTCAGTCGTTAAGTAAGGCTGATCTTTGCTAATTAGCAAAGCAAGGTCCTTGGTCATCTTGCCGCTTTCTACGGTTTCGATGCAGACCCGCTCTAGAGTCTCGGCAAACTTAGTAACTTCTGGTGTGCCATCTAACTTGCCGCGATGTGCCAGACCTTGAGTCCAAGCAAAGATTGAAGCGATCGGATTGGTTGAAGTTGGCTTACCTTGCTGATGTTGGCGGTAGTGACGAGTCACGGTTCCATGAGCAGCTTCAGCTTCTACTGTCTTGCCATCTGGAGTCATCAACACTGATGTCATAAGACCAAGTGATCCAAAGCCTTGGGCCACAGTGTCTGATTGCACGTCACCGTCGTAGTTCTTGCAAGCCCAGACATAGCCACCTTCCCACTTAAGTGCGGAAGCAACCATGTCATCGATTAAACGGTGTTCGTAAGTCAGGCCAGCAGCATCGAAATCTGCCTTGAATTCCTTTTCGAAAACTTCTTGGAAGATGTCTTTGAACTGTCCGTCATAGGCCTTCAGGATTGTGTTCTTGGTTGAAAGGTAAACTGGGTAGTTGCGCGACAAACCATAACGAAGTGATGCTCGGGCAAACTCACGAATTGATTCATCTAAGTTGTACATACCCATGGCAACACCGGATGCGGGGAAATCAAAGATGTTTAGTTCCATTGGTTCCCCGCCATC
>JBIIAS010000140.1:0-3461 GCA_044239795.1 Candidatus Nanopelagicales bacterium
GACCTGGCCATACTGAAGCTGCCGTTGATTTAGCGCGCTTAGCCGGATTGCGTCCAGCCGGAGTTATTGCAGAAGTAGTTCATGACGATGGCTCAATGATGCGCGCTCCTGCACTTCGCGAGTTTGCTGACACTCACGGCCTAATGATGATTTCAATTGCAGATTTAATTGCATACCGTCGCAAGAACGAATCGCTAGTTGAGTTAGTAGCTACTGCGCAACTTCCGACCGAGTTCGGTGTCTTTGACATTTGCGGCTACCAAGGAATTCTCGATGGCCTGGATCACGTGGCAATGCGAATTGGTGACATCGAAAATGGAGAAGACGTTCTGGTTCGTGTTCACTCCGAATGTTTAACAGGTGACGCACTTGGCTCACTTCGTTGCGACTGTGGTCCACAGCTAAAGGCTGCAATGCGCGCAGTTGCCGAAGAAGGTCGCGGCATCGTGCTTTACATGCGCGGCCATGAAGGTCGCGGTATTGGATTGCTACACAAACTTCGCGCATATGCATTGCAAGATGATGGCGCCGACACTTTGCAAGCAAACCTAGATCTAGGGCTTCCAGCAGATTCTCGCGATTATGGAACTGGCGCACAGATTTTGGTTGATATGGGCGTTAAGTCAATGCGCTTACTTACAAATAATCCAACCAAGCGTGCTGGCCTTGAAGGTTATGGCTTAACCATTACTGAGCAAGTGCCAATCGAAATCGAACCAAATGATTTCAATATGGCGTACTTAACTGCAAAGCGTGACTCAATGGGACACAATCTGCATTTTGGAGATGTGAAATGAGCCGCGCTGGTATCCCAGAATCAGTAGTTAATGGATTCAATGGCTCTCGTGTTGTCATCGTTGCTTCGTCTTGGCACACCCAGATCATGGACGGTTTGATTGCCGGTGCTAGCAACATCATTGAAGGCGCAGGAATTACCCCTGAGATTCATCGCGTCCCAGGTACCTTCGAACTTCCAATTGCGGCCAAAGCAGCAGCCCTTTCTGGCGCCGACGTAGTTGTAGCCCTTGGCGTTGTAATTCGAGGTGGCACTCCGCATTTTGATTACGTTTGCTCTGCCGCTACCGATGGTTTGACCCGCGCTGCCCTTGATACTGGAGTCCCAATGGGCTTTGGTGTTCTAACTTGTGACGATGAAGCCCAAGCCTTAGATCGGGCAGGTTTGCCTGGTAGCTCAGAAGACAAGGGCGCCGAAGCAGCGAGTGCTGCTATGAATACTTGGACGGTTTTGCGCACTATTCACGGCGACTAAACTTTAAGTGTGAAAACATTCGATGAGCTCTTTGCTGAACTAACCTCCAAGGTTGCTGCCGGGGATACCAATTCCGGAACTGTTGCGGCAATTTCCCAAGGCGTTCACACCGTTGGCAAGAAAGTTGTTGAAGAAGCAGCTGAAGCGTGGATGGCTGCAGAGCACGAAGACAAAGAACGTGCCGCCGTTGAAATTTCACAATTAATTTATTGGACTCAAGCTCTCATGATCGCAAGTGATGTTTCACTTGATGACGTGTACCGAAAGTTGTAATGATGTTGCGCGTTGCCGTTCCAAATAAAGGTCAGCTTTCTGATCCAGCCCGTGACATGTTGCGTGAGTCTGGTTATGTCGCAGCTGCAAACAGTCGTGAACTAGTAGTTCAAGATCCAGAAAATGATGTTGAATTCTTTTTCTTGCGTCCCCGTGACATTGCAACATACGTAGGCCGCGGAACTCTTGATGTTGGAATCACTGGTGAAGACCTGCTTGCAGATTCAGGATCGAAAGCCACAACAATTTTGGAACTTGGATTTGCACCATCAACATTCCGCTTGGCTGCGCCGCAAGGAACCGCGAAAGCTGCTAGCGATCTTGCAGGAAAGCGCATCGCCACAAGTTACCCAACAATTTTGAACAACTGGTTGACTCAACAAAATCTCTCGGCTGAAGTTGTCACGCTAGATGGCGCAGTAGAAAATGCAGTTCGCCTTGGTGTTGCAGATGCCGTAGCCGATGTAGTGGCAACTGGTACAACCTTGAAGCAAGCCGGCTTAGAAATCATTGGCGACCCAATTTTCAAGAGCCAGTCTGTTTTGATATCTCGCACCAACATCGAAGATCAAAACGCAGTCGACGTTTTTGTTCGTCGTTTACAAGGTGTCATTACTGCGCGCGCTTATGTCTTAGTAGATTACGACATTCCAAACGCTTTAATTGATAAGGCCTGTGCAATTACCCCGGGAATTGAATCACCAACTGTTTCTTCGCTACACGATTCCGCGTGGGCTGCAGTTCGAGCCATGGTTCCACGTAAGCAAGTTCACGCTGTGATGGATGAACTTTATGACTTAGGTGCGCGAGGAGTCATTGTTACTGACATTCACGCTTGCCGAATCTAATTCACATGGCAACAGACTTTACGGGAGCAGAGCTTCCCGAATCTGATTTTGCAAACGATGATGGTTCACCAGATCCATACATTCGTTCAGTACTGCGTAACTACGCGCAAAGCGCTACCGCCGAATCTGCACGAAACTTACTTGATGCATTGATGGACGCTCGGTTATTAGTACCTGTAGTTGCTGAATTAGATTCCATGGAAGAAGGCGTCGAAAAAGATAGCCATATGACGTCTGTTGAATTTCATTCTGCAGATGGCCGTCGCGCACTATTAGCTTTTTCCGGTTCGGACAGTTTGGAGGCTTGGGATGAGTCTGCTCGGCCGATTCCAAGAGTTGCTTTCACTGTGGCGCAGAGCGTCCTTGAGCAAGGCCTTGATGCCTTGATCATCGATGTTGGGGGACCAGTCCCAACTGCAATCGATGGCACGTTACTTTCTTTGCTTGCCATCGGCCCAAACCGTGAAGCTCTGCTAGATGACACCTTGGATGAAGTCGTGGCTCAGCTAGCGCAATTGCCAGGGGTAAGTTCGGCGAATTGGGATGACACTGATGAGGAAGTCACGATCACCTTGGCAATTAGTGAGCCAATCGCCACCCTTGGCACCGCCATCACCGAAGTAATTGCGGGCAGTGACCTAAACGCCCTGCTAGATCGCCCACTTGAAGTGGCAATCTCAAATAACTAGCAAATAAAAGGCTTTTCCCGCCAGACTCCTTGGATTATGAGTCTTTGGCGCCTTCCCGTTAAACTCGTACCTGACCGACCCAGTAATTCTCGGATTACTAGGTCACACAAGCGGACATTGTTCCCACTCGCATCGCCCTTAAGGGTGTCGAGTTGGTCTGGAAACATCGCAACAGCGATGTGTGCACACTCGTGCATATCCAGTTGAACCCTGTTTGTTTGTAGCCCGTCAACAACAGGAGGACATATCAGTATCGAACCCCGCATCAACGAGCGGATTCGTGTGCCCGAAGTACGTCTTGTCGGAGCTGCTGGAGAGCAGATCGGCATAGTCGGTATCGAGGATGCATTGCGATTAGCTATGGAAGCTGATCTTGATCTT
>JBIIAS010000029.1:0-13231 GCA_044239795.1 Candidatus Nanopelagicales bacterium
CAAACACAATTAACACAATTGAAGGTGGAACCCACGAAGAAGGTTTTCGCACTGCGTTGACTTCACTGGTAAATAAATTCGCGCGCGAGTGGAGCATCCTAAAAGAAAAAGACACAAATCTTTCTGGAGAGGATGTTCGCGAAGGTTTGACTGCGATCATTTCCATCAAACTTCATGAACCACAGTTCGAAGGTCAAACCAAAACCAAACTTGGAAACACCGAAGCCAAAGCATTCGTACAAAAAGTCGTCAACGAAGAACTTGCAGCTTGGTTTGAAAAGAATCCAGCACAAGGTAAAGACATTGCGCGTAAATCTTTGCAAGCCGCAACTGCTCGGTTAGCTGCACGTAAAGCACGCGACCTAGCTCGCAACCGCAAGGGCTTACTTGGCAGCAGCAGCTTGCCAGGAAAGTTGAAAGATTGTTCAAGCAACGAACCATCTGAGTGCGAAGTATTTATTGTTGAAGGTGACTCGGCCGGTGGCTCTGCAGGTCAAGGTCGCGACCCACGCACCCAAGCAATTTTGCCGATCCGCGGAAAAATTCTTAACGTTGAAAAAACCAGAATCGATCGCGTACTAGCTAACACCGAAGTACAAGCAATCATTTCTGCATTTGGAACTGGTATTCAAGACGAGTTCGACATCAACAAATTGCGCTATCACAAATTAGTTTTGATGGCCGATGCTGACGTTGATGGTCAACACATTCGTACTTTGCTTTTAACTTTCTTATTCCGCTACATGCGTCCACTCGTCGATGGTGGATTCGTTTATGTTGCACAGCCACCGCTTTACAAAGTGAAGTGGTCGCGCGAGGCACCAGGTTACGCATACTCAGACAAACAGCGCGATCAAATTGTTGAAGCCGGACTTGCTGCTGGTAAGAAACTTCGCAACGAAGACATCCAGCGTTACAAAGGTCTAGGCGAAATGAACGCTGAAGAACTTTGGGAAACCACAATGGATCCGGCAACTCGCGTTCTGCTACAAGTTTCTGTTGATGACGCAGCACAAGCTGATCAACTTTTCTCAACCCTTATGGGCGAAGACGTCGAAAGTCGACGCAACTTCATTCAACGCAATGCACACGACGTGCGGTTCTTGGATATCTGATGACTGAAATTAATGACGCAACCCACGATCAAATTGAAATCGTTGACCTGAATGTTGAAATGCAGAGGTCGTACCTTAACTACGCGATGAGCGTTATCGTCTCGCGCGCATTGCCTGACGTGCGAGATGGTCTAAAGCCAGTACACCGCCGTGTTATCTATGCAATGTACGACGGTGGCTACCGCCCAGACCGAGCATTTAACAAGAGTGCCCGCGTAGTTGGCGAAGTCATGGGCCAGTATCACCCGCATGGCGACAGCGCGATCTATGACACTTTGGTTCGCCTGACCCAATCTTGGTCATTGCGTTATCCACTTGCGCAAGGACAAGGCAACTTCGGTTCACCTGGAAATGACTCAGCAGCAGCATCTCGATACACCGAAGTTCGTATGGCCGCACTTGCCATGGAAATGGTTCGCGATATCGATCAAGACACCGTTGACTTCACCCCGAACTACGACGGCAAGAATCTTGAACCAACAGTTCTACCTAGCCGTTTCCCTAACCTTTTGGTTAACGGATCATCAGGTATCGCCGTTGGTATGGCAACAAACATTCCACCGCACAACCTCACTGAGGTAGCTGCTGGTGTGCAATGGGCGCTAGAACATCCAGATGCAACACGTGAAGAACTTCTCGAAGCTTTGATGGAACGAATCACCGGACCAGATTTCCCAACTGGCGGTCAGATTGTTGGACGTCGTGGAATTCAAGATGCATATCGCACTGGCCGTGGGTCTGTCACGATGCGCGCCGTTACCGAAATTGCGGAAGACAAGCGCGGCCGTACCATCATCGCGATCACCGAGCTTCCTTACCAAGTTAATCCAGATAACTTGCTGGAACGTATTGCAGAACTAGTTGAGCAAGGCAAAGTTGGCGGCATCGCTGACTTGGTTGATGAAAGTTCATCACGCACAGGTATGCGCATTGTTGTAGTTCTTAAGCGTGACGCAGTGCCAAAGGTTGTTCTAAACAACCTGTTCAAGTACACCCAACTGCAAGACAACTTCGGTGCAAACATGTTGGCGCTTGTCGACGGCGTTCCTCGCACTCTGACTCTTGATGCGTTTGTAACTAACTGGATTGAACATCAAGTCGAAGTTATTCAGCGTCGCACCGCTTACCGTTTGCGTATTGCTGAAGAGCGCGTACACATCTTGATCGGTTTGCTAAAAGCCATCGATCGCATTGATGAAGTTATTGCATTAATCCGCGCATCAGAGTCTGCCTCTGTTGCACAAGCCGGCCTGATGAAACTTCTAGACATCGATGAAATTCAAGCGCAAGCAATTCTTGATATGCAGCTTCGTAAACTTGCGGCTCTTGAACGCAACGAACTTCAAACTCAGCACGACAAGTTAATGGCTGAGATTGCTGACTACAAGGACATCCTGTCTAACCTGACTCGTCAACGCAGCATCGTAAGTGATGAGCTTGCCGATATCGTCAATAAGTATGGCGACGAGCGGCGCACCACAATCGTGGCTGATGAAAACGATGTAACTCACGAAGATCTAATTGCGGTTGAACCAATCGTGGTAACTCTTTCCGCTGACGGATACATCAAGCGCACCAAGGCTGCCTTGTATCGATCCCAAAAGCGTGGCGGTCGTGGCGTAAAGGGAGCAGCACTTAAGCAAGATGACGTTGTCACAAACTTCTTTGTGACAACAACGCATCACTGGATCTTGTTCTTCACTAACCGCGGTCGAGTATTCCGAGTCAAGGCATACGAGTTAACAGACACTGGCCGCGATGCTCGCGGACAACACGTTGCTAACTTGCTATCGCTTGCGCCAGAAGAGCAGGTCGTGGAAGTTCAAGACCTGCGCGATTACAGCCAGGCTAAGTACCTAGTGCTAGCTACCCGAAACGGTGTAATCAAGAAGTCGAGACTTGCGGATTACGATTCATCACGCAGCACCGGCTTAGTTGCAATCACACTTCGCGATGAAGACGATGTAGTTTCAGCACAACTTGTCAACGATGAAGATGACTTACTTTTGGTTTCCAAAATGGGCTACTCGGTTCGTTGCCATGCTGACGATGCAACCTTGCGACCAATGGGACGAACTGCTGGCGGTGTTATCGGAATCAGATTTAAAACCGATGACGATTACTTGCTAAAGATGGAAGTAGCAACACCAGATTCGTTTGTAGTAACTGTCACCGAAGGTGGCTGGGCTAAGCGCACTTCGATCGAAGAGTGGAACGCAAAGGGTCGTGGCACCCAAGGTGTTCGCGCAATGCGTCTAGTCGAGAAGCGTGGCGGATTAGCTGGCGCATTGATTTGCGCAGCAGATGACGAAATCTTTGCAATCGCCAGCAACGGTGTTGTGATCCGAACTCGCGTTGATGAAATTCGCGCAGCCGGACGCGACACCATGGGTGTTTCCTTTATGAAGGTAGGAGACGACGATCAAGTTGTTGCAGTAGCGCGTAGCACCGCAGCATCGATGGCTGCGTTGGAAAATGTTGAAGTCACCGAACAACCAGCGACAGCTGATTCTGATGCAGTGAATGAAGAAGTTGCCAACGACGGGGAAGAGGCATAAATGTCAGATATCGATATTGATCTAAACGATGATCAGCCAACTAAGCGGAACTTTTTCAAGAAACCATTGAAAACTTCCGAACAGGGCGCTGACAACTCAGCGAATCAGTCGACTCAGTCGCCGGCCAAGCAGGTAACGCTGCACCTGACTCACGTTGATCCATGGTCAGTTGCTAAAGGTGCATTCGTCCTTGGCGTAACAATTGCAGGCGTTCTTATGGTCGCAACTGTTGTGCTGTGGACGATGCTTTCGGCCGCTGGAGTTTTTGAGGCAGTAACGAATCTCTGGAGTGATGCATCTGGCAACAGCGGTGCTGGCATTAGTTTCTTGTCTCTTGGCCGACTTTTGGGTCTAACTATGGTTATTTCGGCGATCGAAATAGTCCTGCTGAGCGTGCTTTCCACACTTTTTGCAGTCCTTTATAACCTAAGTGTCGGATTTACAGGCGGGTTCCAATACACATTTACCGACCGAGGCTAATCTGCCATTTTGGGCTAATGCCCGCTTTGGGGTAACCTCTTAACTCGTGCCTTGAAATAGGCACAAACTGCAAGAAATTCAAGATCTGTAAGAAATCAGGGCCCATAGCTCAGCTTGGTTAGAGCGCTTCGCTGATAACGAAGAGGTCGGTGGTTCAAGTCCACCTGGGCCCACGCAAGGTGTTTAAGTCGAGTGAAAGTAGGGAGCGTAATGAAGAAACTTTTATCACTAGCATTGCTAGCGGTTGCTGGTTACGTTATTTACCAGCAGGCAGAAAACAGCAAAGCCGAGCAAGAATTGTGGACACAGGCTACTTCAGAGTAGATTTTGTTCTACGGTTTACCGCCGGGGAATTAGCTCAATTGGTAGAGCACTGCCTTTGCAAGGCAGGGGTTAGGGGTTCGAGTCCCCTATTCTCCACAATCAAGACGCTTAAAGCGGAAGCGTATAGACGCTTCCGCTTTAAACTTGCCAAAAATAGTTGGCGAAAACTTTTTACACACAGGGCCAAATCCCCAAAATCCCTGATAAATAGGGATATCCACAGGCAAAACTAGGCTTTCCACACAGGATATCCCCAGCTAAATACCCATTGTTTCGGCGGTTTTCCCCAATTTGTCCACCTAGTTATCCACAGGGGTCATTGTTTATGTCAGTGCTGGCACATACAGTCAATAACACCTGGTTGTAACAACTGGTTTTTACTGGGCACGAAAAGGTGGATTACATGAGCGTCGCGGAATTTCCCCGCAATTATGAAGAAGATGGCGCATTAGTTCCACCTCAAGATATCGTTGCTGAACAGTCAGTTCTGGGCGCGATGCTGCTCAGCAAAGATGCCATTGCAGACGTTATCGAAAGTCTGCGAGAAGTTGATTTCTACAAACCAGCTCACGCCACAATCTATGGCGCAATTCTTGATATCTATGGCCGTGGCGAACCGGCCGACGCAATCACTGTTGCAAACTACCTAAGTAAGTCGGGCGCACTAGGCAACGTTGGTGGCGCAGGCTACCTACACACCTTGGTTGCCAGTGTTCCAACAGCAGCTAACGGTTCTTACTACGCGCGCATTGTTACCGAACGTGCAATCTTGCGTCGACTGGTTGATGCCGGAACAAAGATCGCGCAAATGGGTTACGCGGGTGACGCTGAAGTAGATCAGTTAGTTGATCGTGCGCAGGCCGAAGTGTATGACGTTACCGGTCGCAGAACATCTGAAGACTACGCACCACTTTCTGAAATCATGCCGCAGACTTTGTCTGAGATCGAAGCCATCGAAGGTCGTGGCGGACAACTTGTTGGTGTGCCAACCGGATTCCAACAACTTGATGACATCACGCATGGACTTCATGCTGGTCAATTAATCATCGTTGCAGCGCGACCTGCAATCGGTAAGTCAACATTAGGTTTAGATCTAGCTCGATCAGCAAGTATTAAAAACAATTTAACGTCGGCAATTTTCTCACTTGAAATGAGCCGCAACGAAATTGTTATGCGACTGCTTTCTGCCGAAGCACAAGTTGGTTTGAACCACATGCGCGCAGGAACTTTAAGTGACGCGGACTGGGGCAGACTTGCAAACAAAATGGGACAAGTAAACGACGCACCTTTATTCATCGATGACTCACCAAACATGACCATGATGGAAATTCGTGCCAAGGCTCGTCGCCTAAAGCAACGTTTTGATTTGAAACTTTTAATCATCGATTACTTGCAGCTCATGTCATCTGGACGAAAAGTTGAAAGCCGCCAAGTTGAAGTTTCAGAATTCTCACGATCCTTAAAACTGCTTGCAAAGGAATTAGAAATTCCAGTTATCGCAATCAGTCAGTTAAACCGTGGTCCAGAACAACGTCAAGATAAGCGCCCAATGCTTTCCGACCTTCGTGAATCCGGTTCCTTGGAACAAGATGCTGACATGGTGGTGTTACTTCACCGCGAAGATGTTTATGAAAGAGAATCACCTCGCGCAGGTGAAGCAGACTTTATCTTGGCAAAGCATCGCAACGGTCCTACTGGAACAGTTACTGTTGCATTCCAAGGCCACTACAGTCGCTTTGTAGACATGGCTACTTCGTAAATTTTCTAGCTCAACAAGAAAGCGCATCATGTCTAACAGAGCAACGCAAATCGATCGAATTAACTTAGTTTCCTTACTCGAGCGGGAGCGTAAAACTTATCGGGACAACCACGCAAAGTCTCTAGAGCTATACAAGGACGCAAAGAATTTATTTGGTGGCGTTCCAATGCCCTGGATGAATAAGTGGGTCGGTGGCTTCCCGCTCTACATGCAGGGCGCAAAGGGAAACATCATTACGGATGTTGACGGTAACGAGTACATCGATTTTGCACTTGGTGACACTGCAGCAATGACTGGACATTCACCAGATGCCAGTGTGAAAGCCATAATTAACCGAATGCAAGACCAGGGTGGCATCACAACGATGATGCCTACCGAAGATGCCCAGTGGGTTGGCGCGGAGTTAACTCGCCGCTTCAAAGTCCCACTTTGGTCTTTCACAGTTTCGGCCACAGACGCAAACCGTTGGGCAATCAGACTGGCAAGACTGGCAACCGGAAAAAGCAAGATTCTGGTTTTTTCATACTGCTATCACGGTTCAGTAGATGAAACATTTGGCGTCTTGGATTCCAACGGTGACATCGTTTCACGACCAGGAAACGTAGCACCTCCAGTTCCAATCGACCAGACCACTCGAGTCGTTGAATTTAATGACTTGCCAGCATTAGAGGGTGCACTTAAGCACGGTGATGTGGCAGCGATATTGACTGAGCCAGCTTTAACAAATATCGGCATCGTGTTGCCAGAACCTGGTTATTTAGAAGGCATGCGCGAACTAGCAACAAAGTACGGCGCACTGTTAATGATCGATGAAACTCACACGGTCTCTGCTGGATATGGTGGCATGACGCTACGTGACAATTTGGACCCAGATATTTTTGTAATTGGAAAAAGCATCGGCGCGGGTATTCCGACAGGTGCCTATGGTTTTAAGCAAGAAGTTGTAGATCAAATCAACTCGCATACTGAAGCCGATTTACTAGATGTCGGTGGCGTAGGCGGCACACTGGCTGGCAATGCATTGTCGCTGGCAGCAATGCGAGCGACACTCGGCGAAGTTTTAACCGAACAAGCTTTTGAGCACATGATTAACCTTGCAACTCGTTACACCAATCAAGTGAACGCAGCGCTTGATGAGTATGGAGTCCCTTGGTCGATTTCACAGTTGGGCGCAAGAGCTGAATATCGATTTATACATCCAGCGCCAAAGACTGGAACTGAAGCAATGCATGCAGGCGATGACGAATTAGACGAGTTTATGCACTTGTTTATGTGCAATCGTGGTGTGCTTATGACGCCATTCCACAACATGGCATTAATGTGTCCAACCACTACACAAGATCAAGTTGATCGTCACGGCTCACTATTTGCACAAGCACTATCAGAGTTAACTAAAGCCTGATTTCTTGTAACGCGATTTCCACCTAGAATTTCATCATGACGTTACGCCGAAGGCTCCAACTGTTTATTGCATTTTTCGCAATAACCTTGCTGGGTGTTGCTGTTTGGGAACGCATCATTTATTTAGAAGCTCGCGCCGAGATCAGTGAAACTCTTGCACTTGATATCAGACTCGACGAAGTTGCGGACCAGCTGTCTTGGGTTTTGAGCTCATCCATCTTTATCAGCCTTGTGCTGTTGATGCTGGCATGGTTTTTTCTCGAGCGCTGGGTGCTCGCACCGCTTGACGAAATGCGCACCGAATTACGAATGGTTGCCAGTGGAACTATTCATCAAGTGATCGAAGTTGCAAATCCACCGGAAATCCAACTTGCTGCAGCAGACGCTGAATCTATGAGACAAAAGTTGGTCAGTCAGATTGACTTAGCTCGCGCTGCTTGGCAAGGGCTTGAGCAAGACGCTCCGTTAGTTGCGTCCATGCGAAAAGCGCTCTCACCAACTTTGATTGACACCGAAAAGTTTGGTCTCGATGTCGCTGGCCAAACTTTGCCAGCAAGCGGAGCTATCGCAGGTGACTGGTGGGATGTAATCAGAACTCCGCGGGGCACCGCTCTTGCAATGGTCGACGTTACAGGTCACGGTCCAGAAGCTGGAGTGGTTGGCCTTCAGATAAAGGCAATCATGACCGCGGCTCTCTCAGCCGGGTTTACCCCCAGCGCAGTAATGGAGAGAGTCTCGGCTGGCCTGTCAGACGTTGAAGCGCTCTTGGCCACAGCAGTGATTCTAGAAATCCCAAATGATCTAAGTCAGCCAACCAAATGGGTTAATGCGGGACACCCAGCCGGCTATTGGATTGATGCCAATCACTTGATTACGACATTGAACCCAACCGGTCCAATGCTCGGCGGCTTTGGGGGAGTCTGGCAAAGTCAAGATGTTTTCTTTGGCGCAGGGGATCGAATCGTTCTTGTCTCAGATGGGTTGCTGGAAACTCAAGATGAAAAAGGCGAAGAGTTTGGCACCCAAGGCCTAGTAACCTCTGTCGTTTCTGGAGAACGCAGCGCAAACTCTGCCGAATTAACAAATTTGATTGTTTCCACTGCTCGCCAAGATTCCGTCACCTGGAACCGCGACGATGTATCAGTTGTTGTAATTACCCGTAGGCTTGGCTTGTGAGTGAGTCAGTTAACCCACAGCTTCGACCAGAGATGGCCAAGCTGCCAACCTACAAAGCGGGCAAGAAAGTCGCACCGGTTAATGGCTTAACCGCATACAAACTTTCCAGTAATGAAATTTCGCATGCGCCGCTTCCGAGCGTTGTGGCTGCGATAGTTGTTGCAGCAAATGAAATCAATCGTTACCCAGATCCCTTCACAACAAATTTAGTTCAAGCACTTTCAGATAAGTTCGATGTTCCAGTTGATCAAATTGCTACTGGAACAGGATCAGTCGGTGTCTGTCAGCAAATCATTCAATCCGTTGCTGGCGCAGGCGAAGAGGTCATGTATGCGTGGCGCTCGTTCGAGGCCTACCCAATCATCACAACAATTGCAGGAGCGGTAAGTGTTCAAGTTCCTTTAACAAGTGATGGACAACATGATCTTGATGGAATGCTGAAAGCAATAACTGCAAAGACGCGAGCGATTTTTGTTTGCACGCCAAATAATCCAACCGGCGGAATTGTTACACAGCAACAGATAAACGAGTTTTTAGCAAAGGTGCCGAAAAACATTCTGATAGTAATTGATGAAGCATATGTCGAATTCAATCGCGATGAAAATGCAATTGATGGCATTGCAACTATGAAGGCACATTCAAACGTTGGAGTACTTAGGACTTTCTCAAAGGCGTACGGCCTTGCTGGATTGCGCGTTGGCTATTTTGTTGGACCGAAAAACATCGCAGAATCAGTGCGAAAGACTGCAGTTCCATTTGGCGTTTCGAACATCGCGCAAGTTGCTGCGGTTGCCTCACTTGAGCATGAATCTGAACTGCTCACGCGAGTTGACGAAGTAATTGCCGAACGAACCTGGTTTGAGTCCGAACTAACGAAACTTGGATACAACCTTCCACACAGTCAGGCAAACTTTGTTTGGCTTCCTATTGGTGAGCGCACCGAAGAGTTTGCAATTCGAAGTGAAGGAATTGCGGTCTCGATTCGACCATTCCCAGGTGAAGGAGTTCGTATCACTATTGGTGAACGGGCTGCACTAGAACGCGTTATTGAGCTTGCGAAAGATTTTGTCTTTTAACAGATTCGACAGCAACAACCACTGCCACGCTGACGATTGCGATGAATCCGCCTACCAAGATGTTGTTAGTTAAAGCCTCATTAAAGATCAAAATTCCAAGTGCCACAGCAACCACTGGATTCACGTACGCATAGGTCGATACCAATGTGATTGGTGCATTTTCAAGCAGCCAGGTGTAAACCGTATATCCAATTAGCGAGCCAACAGTTACAAGATAAATCCAGCCGCCCCAAGAGCGACCGCTGGCATCCATGAAATCCGAAATAGATTCTTGATTGATCATCCCAGCAATAAACAATGCACCGGCAGCACCAGCCATTTCATATGTACTTAATACCAAAGTATTACTAGGAGTTTCCATTCGCGGAGCAAGAAATGAACCGATGGACCAAGAAAGATTGCCAAGCAAGATAACAAACATCCATAGTGTCACGCTTTGTCCATCAGAATTTGGCCTAGCAATGGTTTGTCCTGGCAACATGATGATTGCGATCCCAACCAAGCCCGCTGCAATTCCCAGTAGCGAAGAAAGGCTAGGTCGATCTTTATCGAGAGTGCGAAATAGGGCAGTCCAAATTGGCATTACGGCAACGATGAGAGAAGCCACACCAATCGGTACAACCTTTTCAGCCAGAGCCATAGTTCCCAGGCCTACGCCAAGCATCAAGACTCCCAAGAAAATTGCACTTGCAAACTCATTACGAGTTAGGCGCAATGAGTCCCACCCACTGCGAAATCCGATGAAAAGGAATAGGACCAAACTGGCAGCGACGAAGCGAAAGGACATCGACAAAAGCGGCGGCATAGTTTCAATCGTGAACGCGATACCTATGTAAGTAGTTCCCCAAGCCACATACATAATTCCTAAACCAATAGCAACTTTGGTTTTGATTGAACTACTCACAGGCACACACTATTGCGATACAAGAATCAAAAATGTCTTGGGTCAAGTTAGGTGTCAAGGAAATAGGTAAGTTCGATTTAAGCCAGTGCCGATTTCACGGCGGCAGCAACAGCACCACCATCTGCTCTGCCAGAAACCTGCGGTGAAACAAGTTTCATAACTGCGCCCATCGCACTCGGTCCGGTAGTTCCACTAGCAGCAACTTCACTAACGGCACTAGCAATTATCTTTACTAAGTCTTCATCAGAGAGCGCGGCTGGAAGGTAGGTCTGGATGATTCCAAGTTCAGCTCGTTCTTTGTCAGCAAGTTCTGGACGCTTTGCTTCGTCATATGCAGTTGCTGCTTCTTTACGCTTCTTAGCCTCGCGATTGAGCACCGTGATCATGTCTTGATCATTGAGCACCCGAGCTTCCTTGCCGGACACTTCCTCATTTGTGATCGCAGCCAGAACCATCCGTAACGTCCCTGAAGTAAGGGAATCCTTTGCCTTTATTGCAGCAGTCAGGTCGGTGTGTAGTTGCTCTTTAAGGTTAGTCATACCTCTACTTTGTCAGAAAGAAAACAGATTTGATGCCATTACCTTTATGGCACAGCAGATGCTGAAGGACTAGGTGTTGCTTCAGGACTACTGCTCTCGTCAGGGTCTGGAACAACGATGGCAGGATTTGGAATCGCTTTGCCGGTTAATGGATCAATAATCAGCGCGCCACTTGCAAGCTCGACCGCATAAGTCTTAAGGGCCTGCTCGGTTTCACACTCGATCAATTCCTTATCCTCTAAACCACCACAAACCTCTTTACTAGCCGTGATTTTGTTCCCATAGCCACCGGCTTTTACTCCATTTAAAGTGGTCAGATTCCATGGAGTTTTAGGTACTTTTACTAGCGCACCCTCTAGAGCGTCACGCCAAATTGGTCCAGGCATAGTTGATCCAAATACTTGACCGTAATACTGGCCATTAATACGCACATTCTTCATTGGATGTTTTTGTCCACCACGCGGGTCACCTACCCAGACCGATGCAGCCATGTCTGGGGTGTAGCCCACGAACCAAACTGCGGCCGAGTTATCAGTTGTTCCAGTCTTGCCAGCAGCAGGACGATCGAAATACATAGCGCGCCCAGTCCTGCCACCCAATGGACCATCTACAACGCCCGCCAAGACCGCTGTTGTACTGTCTGCAACTTCCCGGTCAATCTTTTGAGTGCAGTCAGCAGACGGGACTTCAAGTTCATTTTTATATCTATCCGTTACTGATGAAATAGCGATTGAATCACAATGCATTCCATGTGCAGCAAAAGTAGCCATTCCTTCCGTCATGTCAAGCGTTGTGACATCGAAACATCCAAGAGTGAAACACGGGTATCCAGCAAAATCTTCGCCGTTTCCTTGCTGTACCCCAGTGGCTTTCGCAATGGCAAGAGGTTCACAAAGCCCAATTTTTTCCTCAAGGCCAACAAAGTATGTATTGACCGAGAATGCAGTTCCACTGAAGATGTCGAACGCACCTGAACCTGTTGAGTTCTGAACTGGGTAAGGAGCAAATTTAGCGCCTGTGCCACATTCTTTGAATTCTTTGAATTCTTTCTTTTGCGGAGCATTTATAACTTTGAATGGATCCCAGCCAAGCTTGAACGCCGCCGCTACCGTGAAGGCCTTGAATGTTGAACCAGCTTGAAAACCAACGGTGCCATTGGCTGATACCGGAACGTTGTAGTTAACAGTTGTGTACCCAGCCCCACTGCGTCCCCACTTGCGATTCTGTGCCATCGCAGTTATCTCACCAGTACCTGGACGAATCATGGTGATTGCAGCAGCTTTGCCACTCTCATCATCAAACGGGATTTTTTCATCGACAGCTTTTTGCGACGAGGTCTGGGCGTCAAGACTCAAAGTGGTTTTTATTGTCAATCCACCGATTGCTAAAAGCCGCTCCCTTTCCTCTGGAGTTTCGCCGAAGACCGGATCATTTTTCAAAACCGTTAACACGTAATCGCAGAAATATGGTGCGTATGAATTGACGCAACCATTTGAAAGTTCCGCAGGTTTAAGATCGTTTTCAACTGATACAGACTTGGCTTTATCGGACTGCTCTTTTGTAATGTAACCCGCACTCACCATGGCATTCAAAACATCATCACGACGATTTTGGGCTCGATCGGGAAAGCGAGTCGGGTCAAACCTTGATGGGTTCTGTACCAGCCCTGCAAGAGTTGCAGCTTCGCTCAGCGTTAATTCGTTAGCAGATTTCGAAAAATATCTTTGAGATGCGATCTCAACTCCATAAGATCCTGCACCGAAATAGGCAATGTTCAGGTAGCCTTCCAGAATCTCTTTCTTTGAAAGTTTATTTTCAAGCCCAATTGCGTATCTAGCCTCACGCAACTTTCGATTGATAGAAACTGCTACGGCAGCTTCCTGTTCTTCTTTAGTGGTC
>JBIIAS010000141.1:0-3424 GCA_044239795.1 Candidatus Nanopelagicales bacterium
CATTCCATAAATTCCAGTCAGCGCAGGTGTCTGCCAAGTCATGTCAACACTGGTGGTTGCTCCCGAAACATCGCCATTATTGAACGCTGTTGCACCATAGAACATGTTTGACATGAGGGTAACCCGAGAAACATCCCATGCATTCAAGTCTTGGTTGAAAGATGACGCACCATTAAACATGTGTGACATGTCCGTAACCCTGGAAACATTCCAAGAAGACAGGCTCAAGTTGTACGTAGAGTGCCCTCTAAAGGTTCCTCGCATTAGGGTCACATTCGATGTGTCCCAATGCGACAGGTCAGGCAAGGACGTTGCTCTGTTATTTGAAGGTTCCTGCCAGAAGAAAAGATACGACAAATCAGTTACTGTCGATGGCAAAGTTGCTGGGACGGTAAATCCTAATGGTGTTTGTGAAAACAGGTAATGCAAAGAAGTGAGATTGGGAAAGTTGCCCAAGCTGATTAGCGACGTCATGAATCTATTTGAAGTCAAGGTAGAAACTACGCCTTGAGCTGATTCGGAGTTGTATCCCGATAAGCCGTACAAATTACCGACTTGACCAGGTACTGAACGAATCGTCAACAAGTAATCTGTATTTGCAAGTGGAGCAACTGGAAAGATTTGACGTAAGGACCCGGGTGCAGCATTTGAAATCGAGACAAAGTTTGCATCAACTGGGTCCCCTGCGGTTAGAGCGTATTGCAGATTTTGTGGACCGATCAACCCAAGGATCATTTGATAGTTGTTTACTGGAAGCCTGTATTGAATTTGAATTGCATTCGAATTAGGTGTGAAGGCTGAAGCTTTACTAGCAGGAAGAACTGCGAAACCAAGCGTGGCTAAAACAACACTGAATGTTGTAACGCAAGCGACAAAGTGACGTCGAAAGTTTTCAGAAATGGGTGACACTGCAAAAACACCTCCTCACAAAATTCACCTGGAAAACGCCAGAAATAAAGACTTCTCCAGTGAATCAAGTGGGTTGAATGGATTTTCTGCGTATTGGGGGCTAGCCCCTAACCTCCTGCGCATTGAGGGCTATCCACCACCTAGCCTCTAGATATGCCAAGCGCCGAGGAGAAAACTCCAAACGAACTGTTTCAACGTTCAGTTGTGATTGTTGAAGATGACTCGTTTATGCGCTCGCTGCTTGCTGAGTATTTGGAAAAAGCTGGCTTCTTGGTTTCAACAGCGAGTTCTGCAGCAGATGCCCGTCGCCAAATCAATGCAGTCGACCCCGATGCTGTCGTGATCGACATTGACTTAGGTCCTGGGCAATCAGGTTTAGATGTTGCGGCAGCTCTCAACACCGAAGCAAACGAAGTGGGAATTGTGTTTCTCACCAACTATTCAGATCCCCGGTTTGCTGGTGAAGAACTAACTCGTGTTCACCCCAAAGCTGCTTACTTGAACAAGCACATGATTGAGGATTCGTCCACGTTGTTGCTTGCCCTTAATGCGGTTCTTGTTGAGCGCGATGTAGAGGCCTATAGATATGACAAGAGAACTGATCGCCCAATGGCTCGCTTATCTGCCTCGCAAATTCAAGCACTACGACTCCTAGCTGACGGAAAAACAAATCAGCAGATCGCCGAAGCCCGTCAGCGCTCCATAGATGCAACCGAAAGTCTGATCACTCGAACCCTAGCTTCGCTTGGACTTGATTCAAATGCAGACATAAACGCTCGGGTGTCTGCAGCAAAGGAATTCTTTGCTCAGAATGCTCAGCCTCGCCAGACGCAATAGATAAGCGCTTACTTAAGGTTTCTATCGGGCAATAGGAATTTGTGCGAGCAGCTGTGCTTTGCCGCCATCAATGCTAAATGACCAGTTCAGTGTTAGTTGGTTCATGATTTGAGTTCCGAGGCCAGAGTTCGTTGATTGTGCTGAGCTGTTCATTGAAGCATGCTGAAGATCAACACTCACCGATACAGGACTTGCCTGTGTAATTGTCAGATGAACTTCTTTAGCTTGCGAATGCTTTACCGCATTACTGACGCCTTCAGACACAACTTCCATCACGGCTTGCGCGGCAGAACTATCAGCCAAAAGCGAGAGCTTGCTTAGTTGATCCAAGTTGTTAGTTATTTCGCAAACACCTTGCCAAAAATCCGTTAGGTCGCTGAGCTGACTTTCGATATCTGTAGCTAACTCTGTTACGGGCAGCGACAACTCTTGCTTTGCTGACTCAAGATCAGAAAGTACAGTTTCAATCAGTTGGGGAGTAATTGTTTCAGCTTGCGTCAACTTAATGCGCGCAGCGTTCAATCGAGACTGGATGCTGCCGTGAACAATCTTGGCAATCTGCTTCTGACGCAGCCACACTTCTTGCCGTGATCGGGCAACTAAAGAGGCATTTTCCTCATTCGTTTCCTTGGTTCGATTTAAGGCAAAAATCCAAGTGTCGTAAAGAAAAAACACAATTGTCGTGCCAACGAGTACCAGCCCGGCTCCCAAAGCCAGGAAAGCTAGGAAGTCTGCTGGGATTTCTAGGTTTAGCGCATTTGGAATCAATACATATAGATAGGAAAGGGCTACGACAGTTGTGATGCCAATAAGTAAAACAAGCAATGAATTCAACTCACGGCCGACAGTGATGCGATTCAACAAGGTCAGCAATAACGAAACAACTGCAGTGGTGGCAAAGCAACCTTCAATTACCCCCACCCATCCAGCGACGATGTAGTAGGAAACGCTATAAAACGCCAGAATCAAAACGGATGGAAGCGCAGGGCTAAAAACCGCGCTCATACTCATGCGTCGAGAAATCAACTGCCTCACGGTTACCCGAGTTACAGGTTGCGATGCATCATGACTTCTCTCCGATTGCATTTGAGCATCTGCTGAATAAAGTTCATGGCTTAAAGGTCTGATTATGTCTAGTGCCACTGTGCGAATTTGCTGAGTTGCAGCCAATCGTGAAACATCGCTAGTTTCACTCGTGAGCTTTTCAACTTCATTGGAAAGCAACTCGAGTTCAGGGGCAACTTTCTCGCGTACATACGCTTGGAAGTTTTCCTTTGATTCATTTATCTGTTCAGAAATTGTCTTCTGCAAGAAATCCAGACGCGTCCTGGCGCGCGCAAGTTCCTTAGAGGTCTGCCGGTTTTGCATAATCACTGAAGTCAGGACGGTAAAGCAGAAACTAAGCGTCCAAAACGACAGTCCTCCGACAGGTAGGAGCTCCTTATATATCGGAGATACTTCTCCAACGCTAAGTGCAACGTTGTACTGCAACAGTGCACCAATGTAACCAGCGATAAACCAACCAAGCACGATTACGGTCGTTCGAAGGTTGCCTTGGCCTAGAGGTTTAACTGCAAAGCGAATAAGCAGTACTGTAGCTGCCGCTCCTAAACCACTGAGTAAATCAAAGATGTGGTAATTGATATCGATTGCAAGCTCTGGTGGCGGTGGCTGATAC